>CALXDO010000085.1 GCA_944387075.1 uncultured Oscillospiraceae bacterium
TGTTGATGGTAATAGGCACAATGCGGTGGTTCTGGCGGGCGGGGTGGTTCACCCGTCCGGCATAGCCCTCATTCTCCGCACACAGCTGGCAGCGGGGATAGTTGGAGGCGGGGAGATTGCGGGCAGCGGCAATGGCCTTGGGGTCCTTCTCCGGCTTGGAGAGGTTGATGGTAATGTCCATCTCCCCGTACTCGGTGTCCGCCTTCCACCGTACGTCACGGGCGATGCGGTCCCGGCGGATGTAGTTGGTGTCCTGGGACAGGGTGTAGTACCAGTCCGTGGCCTTCTCCGGGTCCTCCTTGTACAAAGCCTCAAACTTGGCCCGCACCTGGCTGGGACGGGGGGTGAGCACACCCATGATGGCGGTGTCAAAGAGGTCCCGGTACACCACAGAGTTCTCGGTGAGCACACCACGGGCATAGGCATCGTCCAGCAGCTCATCCAGCACAGCGGCCAGGTCAATGTCTCCCCACTCCTGTCCGGGGTCGGTGTAGCTGTCCAGCTTTAAGACCTCCAGCACCGCATTGGTGGCCCAGGTGGTCTCGCAGGGCTCAATGAGCCCGGTGCGGACCGCATAAGTAATCAGCTTGGAAATGGCCTCGTTCATCTCTCTGCCCCTCCCTTACTTCTCGTAGCCGTGGGGATGGGCCTTGTGCCAGTTCCAGGCGGAGGAGACGATGGTGTTCAGGTCGTCATACTGAGGCTTCCAGCCCAGCACGCTCTTGGCCTTCTCGGAGGAGGCGATGAGCTGGGCGGGGTCGCCAGCCCGGCGGGGAGAGACCTCAGCGGGGATGGGGTGTCCGGTGACGGCCCGGGCCACCTCGATGACCTCGTTGACGGAGAAGCCCACGCCGTTGCCCAGGTTGAAGACGTTGTTGTCGCCGCCCTTCATCAGGTAGTCCAGAGCCAGGATGTGGGCCTGGGCCAGGTCGGTGACGTGGATGTAGTCCCGGATGCAGGTGCCATCGGGGGTGGGATAGTCGTCGCCGAAGACGGAGATCTTCTCCCGCTGGCCGTTGGGCACCTGGAGAATCAGGGGGATGAGGTGGGTCTCGGGGTTGTGGGCCTCGCCGATCTTGCCGGAGGCGTGAGCGCCGCAGGCGTTGAAGTAGCGCAGGGCCACATAGCGCAGGCCGTGGGCCTTGGACACCCAGTTCATCATGTGCTCCATGGACAGCTTGGTCTCGCCGTAGCAGTTGGTGGGCTGGGTGCGGTCGGTCTCCAGAATGGGCACCTGCTCCGGCTCGCCGTAGGTGGCGGCGGTGGAGGAGAACACGATCTTATCCACCCCGTGGGCCACCATGGACTGGAGCAGCACCATGGTACCATAGAGGTTGTTGTCGTAATACTTCAGGGGGTTGGACATGGACTCCCCCACCTGAGAGGAGGCGGCAAAGTGGATGACACCCTCGATGTTCTCGGCCTGGAACAGGGTATCCAGAGCGCCGCGATCCCGGATGTCCAGCTGGTAGAAACGGGCCTTGGGGTGAACGGCCTCTTTGAAGCCGGTGAGCAGGTTATCTGCCACCACCACATCACGTCCAGCCTCAATGAGCTCATAAACCGTGTGAGAACCGATGTAACCAGCTCCGCCCAATACCAAAATCGCCATATCAATGCACTCCTTTCCTCATTTCAACCGCTTATTCGCACACCACGGCGCCGCCTACGGCGCGCACGGTAAGCACATGACAGCTGCCCTGTCCCAGAACCGCTTCCACCTGGGCCTTGAAGGATTCCAGAATATCCAGGGGCACAAAAGCCTGAATGGTGCCGGCAAAGCCGCCGCCGTGCACCCGGTAGGCGCCCCGGCCCTGGAGGGCATGGCCTGCAGTGGCCAGAGCCACAGCCATGGCCTGCTCACGGGTGGCACCTGCGGGGGCAATGTTTTGCAGGTACATCCAGGAGGATTCCCCGGACTCCTGCACCAGCTTCAGGAAGGCGTCGAAGTCGCCCCGTTCCAAAGCGTCCGCCTGCTGAGGCACACGGGCATCGTCAGCGAAGAAGTGCAGAGCACGCAGCACCGCCCGGTCCCCCACCTTCTTGCGCAGGGCGGGCATATCCGCCCAAATGCGGCTGGGGTCCACCTCCCGCAACACTTCACAGCCAAAGTGCGCGGCCACCGCCTTCATTTCCTGGGGAATAGCGGCATACTCGGCGGTGAGGTCGGCGTGGTCGGCCCCGGAATCAATGATGCACAGGGCATGGCCATAGCCCGCCAGGTCCACCTCAATGGGATGAACCACGGGGTTGGCCGTATCGGCAAAATCAATGGCCACCGCGCCGCCCACGGAAGAAGCAGTCTGATCCATCAGGCCGCAGGGCTTACCAAAGAACACATTTTCCGCATACTGGCCGATCTGAGCGATGGTCACCGCATCCAGGGCATCCTGGCACACCAGATGGTTGAGGATCACCCCCAGGGTCACCTCGCAGGCCGCGGAGGAGGACAGGCCGGAACCGGGCAGCACCATGCTGGTGGCGTAGGCATCAAAGCCCACAGGCGTGTAGCCGCGCTGGGCAATCCCGGCGGCCACACCACGCACCAGAGCGGCGGTGCTCTCCTTCTCCTCTTCCACTGGCTCCAGGCGGCTCAGGTCCACCTCCACCATGTTCCAGCCCTCCGACATAAACCGGATGGTGTTGGTGCCGTTGGGGGCAGCGCACACCAAAAAGTCCAGGTCTACTGCCGCAGCCAGCACCCGCCCCCGCTGGTGGTCGGTGTGGTTGCCGCAGATCTCAGTGCGCCCGGGGCCAGTATACAGCCCGGCTCCCTCCCGGTTGCCAAACAGCTTGATAAACTCCTTGGTCACATGAATGCTGCGGCTGCGGCCCTGCTCCACAGCCTTTCCCCCGTCGTGTACGTCATACACCCGGGACAACGCCCCGTCCAGATCTCCTGCTTTTAGCTGTTGGAGCAGATTGTTGCAATCTTGCATGTCCTCTCACCTCATACTTCATTTTCTGTATTTTTTTGTAGTATCCATTATATATTTATTTCACTAAAAATACAATCAGAATTTCTTTCAAACTCACACTTTGTTGTCTTGCACAAATTGGGGTGCAAAACTTGTACTGTTTCGCTCAATCATCGTGGGGGGGACCACAACCTTGAGGGGGATGGTCCGTTCTGCCTCTCGGCCGGGAAGAGGAACCCGGGCGCGGAGCAAGTCCAGGGCTGTGGCTGCCATCTGCTCCACATGGGCGGAAATGGAAGTCAAAGGCGGGTCCACCAGGGCGGAACGGGGGGTATTATTGAAGGAAACCACGGAAATCTCCTCCGGTACGGAGATGCCCAGCTTGTGCATGGCCCGCACCGCGCCAATGGCCACCTCCTCGTTGGCGGCAATGAACGCCGAGGGCCGCTCTCCGCCGCGGTTCAGGAAGTCCTCCACCGCTTGGGCTGCCTCTTCGGTCTGCATGGGGCACTCCAGCAGCCACTCCTCATGGAGCGTACCACTGCGCTGCATCTGCTCCACAAACAGCTTCCGCCGCGCCTCCAAAGCCCGCTGACGCAGGTCGTCATACTTCCATTCCGGCCCAATAAAGCCAATTTTTTCATGTCCAAGTTTCCCCAGATGCTCCAAAGCCAAGGAGATGCCCAGGGAGTAATTGAGCACCACCGAGTCATGCTCACTCTCCTGGGGAGAGGAGTCCACAAACACCAGGTTGGGAGCCAGGCAGGCCAGGGAACGAATCTGTTCCGGCTCAAACAGCCCAATAGCCACGATCCCATCCAGCTTTTCCCCCCCTGTGGGCACCACAAACTCCCTGCCCCGATTTTCCAGCGGCACGGCGGTGTAGCGTTTATCCAGGCACCGCTGACGGACAAAGCCGCTCAAATACAGGTAATAGGGGTCCTCCAACTGCTGGGCCGGAGAGAGCATCTCCGCAATTCCAACCCGCAGCACGCCCTTGGGGGTGCGGCCTCGTCTGCTTTTCGTCTGGGAATAGTTGAGCCGTCCCGCCTCCTCCAGTACCTTCCTCCTGGCCTCAGGGGTGACGGAAAGCTGGGGGTCTCCGGATAGAATCCGGGAGATGGTGGCGGGCGAGTATCCGGTACGCTGGGCGATTTCTTTCAGCGTTGCCATGGGCTTCGCCCCCTTTCTATTTCGTAAAAATTATTGTACCACTGTCCCAGCCCCTTGGCAAGACTCATTCCAAAACAAACAAACCCCCCCACCCTCTCCTGCACACCGATGCAGAAAAGGGCGGGGGCTTGGTCACTTCCACAGAGATGCTGCATCCGCCAAACGCCGGGCAGTAGGGGATGCCGGGTGAAAGATCACCTGCTCCGGAGTTCCCTGCTCCACAATTTCCCCCTGGTCCATCACCAGAACCCGGTGACAAAAATGCTCCACCAGGGCCAGGTTGTGGCAGATCAACAGGTAGGACAGTTGTTCCCGGTCCCGCCACTGGGCCAACAGGTCCAGAATTTGTCGCTGGGACGTCACGTCCAAGGCGCTGGTGGGCTCGTCCAGCAAAATCAGCTTGGGCTTCCCCACCAGGGCCCGGGCCAGAGCCGCCCGCTGGCACTCTCCCCCGCTGACCTCGTGGGGATACCGCCGGGCGTATTCCCGCTCCAGGCCGCACTGCTCCAACAGCTGCTCCACCCGTTTCCCGGTCTCCAGCTTGGAGCATCCCTGGTTGCGCAGGCTCTCCCCGATTCCATCCCCCAAAGTTTTGCGAGGATCAAAGGACGCAGACGGGGCCTGAAACACCAGTTGCATCTCCCGGTACACCGCCCGCAGCTGCCGCCCCCGTGCCCCCGTGATGTCCCGCCCATCCAGCCAGATGGAACCGGAGGAGGGGTCTAAAAGGCGAGCTGCCAACCGGGCCAGAGTGCTCTTCCCGCTCCCCGACTGGCCCACCAGGCCCAGGGTCTCCCCGGGGTAGAGACAAAGGCTGACGTTATCAACTGCGGTGGTCTTGGGTTTGCCCCGCACCGCAAAGGTTTTGGACACCTCATCCAACTGTAAGATGGGCCTCATTTTCTCCCCTCCAGTCTAGGTACCGCCGCCAACAGCTGTTGGGTGCAGGTATGTTGCGGGTGGCGGAGCACTTGCTGGGCTGGGCCGTACTCCACGGGTGTACCCTGGTGCAGCACCAGCACCGTGTCGGCCAGGGCGGACACCACCCCCATGTCATGGGAGACCACCACCATAGCCGTGCCAAACAGTTCCCGCAGCTGCAGCAACTCCCCCAGCACCTGCTTTTGTGCCACCACGTCCAAGGCACTGGTGGGCTCGTCCGCCAGCAAAACCGAAGGCTCCAGCAGCATGGCCAGGGCAATGGCCACCCGCTGGTTCATGCCCCCGGAGAGCTGAAAGGGGTAGCTGTTCCAGATGCGTGGGCCGTCTGGAAACTCCAGCTTTTCCAACAGGGCCAGGGCCTTTTCCCGGGCCTGGGCTCGGGGCATCTTCCGGTGGGCCTTCATGCTCTCATACATCTGACTGCCCACGGTGCGGACAGGACAGAAGGAACCGGTCGCATTCTGAACCACCATTCCCAGCTTGGCCCCCCGCAGCTTTCCCATGTCCCGGGGAGAAAGGCCCAGCAAATTTTGCCCCTCAAACCAAATCTCGCCCCGGCTCACCTGGCCCCCCTGGCCCAACAGCCCCATGGCGGCCTGGAGCAGGGTGCTCTTCCCACAGCCGGACTGGCCCACAATCCCCAGAATCTCCCCGGCATGGAGGGTCACGCTTACGTCCCGCACCACCACCCTGCCGTGGTAGGAGACCTCCACATGTTCGTACTTCAAAACATCTCTCATGCTCTGCCCCCGCATTTACCCCTGGGCTGGGGCCAAGTCCACGGTGATCTCATAGAAGTCACAGGGATGGGCCACCAGTCCGGTGACGTCGGACTGGGTGACCATGCTCATTTGCAGGTGGGAGCAAAAGACAAAGGCGTCATCCTCCAGCAGCACCCGCTGCATCTCCACCGCCAACTCCTCCCGGGCCTCTGGGTCAAAGGTCTGAGCCATCCGGTCTGCCAGCTGTTCCAGCTTGGCGTTGGAATAGTGGCCGTTGTTTGCCACCGAGGAGGCCAGACAATGGGTGGAGAAGAAATATTCCCCGTCTCCCGTGGGGGCGGTGACCATGGCACTGGCATACACGTCCCAGGTGGTGGGGTCTGCCCGGAGGCGGTTGTGGTCGGCGGTACTCTGGATCACCACCTCCACGCCAATCTCCTTCAAGGTCGCCTGGGCCGCCTCGGCCAGCAGGGGCAGCTCCTGGCGGCTGGGATAGGTCAGCCAGCGGATGGTCAGTCGTTGCCCATCCTTCTCCCGGATTCCGTCCCCGTCGGTGTCCACCCACCCGGCGGCCTCCAGCGTATCCCGGGCGGCCTGGGGGTTGTACCCTTTGGCGGACACAGCCTCCCCGCCAAAGGATAGGTAATCGGGGAACGCCCCCGCCGCGGGATAGCCATTTCCATCCAGCAAGGTGTCCACAAACCGCTCTTTGTCAATCCCCATGGCAATGGCGGCCCGTACCGCCGGGTCCTGCACCACAGAGCTTTCAAAGTTCATGCTCACAAAAAACACCCGGCTGGTGGCACAGCTGGATCGGGTGTAATCCTCCGTGTCAAACAAGGGATAGCTGGCATAGGGCAGACCGTAGGCCCCGTCAATCTCCCCCGCCTGCAAGGCCATGGTCAGCGTGTCCCCGTCCGAGATGGTCAGCACCGTGATGGATGCGTAGCCCGGCTCTCCATCCCAGTAAGCCCCATTTCTCACCAGCTGCAGCTCCTCCCCGGAGACCAGGGATGCGGCCACATAGGGCCCCGTGCCCACCACCATCCCCTCCTGGGTCACCCCCGCCTCCATGTCAATGATACAGGCATAGGGGTCGCAGAGATGGTGAAGAAAGGTGGGGTTGGGCTGGGTGGTGTGAACGGTCACCGTCTGGCCTTGGGCGGTGATGGACTCCACCATCAAATCCCCTGCGGCCCGGTCATGCACCTGCACCAGATGCTCCAGGCATTCCTTCACCGCCTGCCCGTCCATGGCCCGCCCGCTGCTGAAGGTCACGCCCTCCCGCAAGGTGATGGTCCAGGTGGTCTCGTCCACCTGTTCATAGCCGGTGGCCAGCCAGGGCTCCAACTCCATGTGGTCGGTGTAGCGAAACAGGGTCTCCCCGATGCCGTACCGGATACAGGCCCAGCCGGAATAGTCGTTGTGGGGGTTCACATCCGGCTCCTCGTTTTCCGGGTTAAAGGTGGTGTCCCCCAGCACAAAGGTGGTGGAGGGGGTCTTCTCTTGTGGGCTGGGACTGCACCCCGCCAGGAGTCCGAGGGCCAGACATAACGCCAACCCAGCGGCCCAACGTCGGTTTTTTTGCTTCATGAGCGTTTCCTCCTATTTATCATAGAGTGGTCTGCCGCTGTTGCGGGGGTCCAGGTAGTCCCGCACCCCGTCCCCCACCAGATTGCATATGGCCACCGCCACAAACATGGCCCCGCCGGGGGCGAAGATCACCCAGGGATGGGTCTGCATCATGCTCCGTCCCCCACTGATCATGCTGCCCAATTCCGCCGTAGGCGGCTGGGCTCCCAGGCCCAGAAAGGACAGACCCGCCAACTCCATCATCATAGTGCCCAGGTCCAGCGTGGCGGTGACCAGGATGGGGCCCAGGATATGGGGCAGCATATGCCGCCTCAAAAGCTGTCCCCCAGTGTCCCCCGCCAGCTTGGCGGCCTGGATGAAGTCGGCCTGTTTCAACGTCAAAGTCTGGCTGCGGGCCATACGGGCATATTTGGGCCAGCTGACCAGTCCCAGGGCCAGCACCGCCTGGAGCAGTCCGCCCTGGAAGAGCGTTGCCAAGGCCAGGGCCAGCACCAGCCCAGGAAAGGCCAAACACACATCGCACACCCGCATGGCCACCGCATCCAACACGCCGCCCCAGTAGCCGCACGCCACCCCCACCGCTGTGCCCACGGCAGTAATGCCTGCCACCAGGGCCAGAGTGGCGCACACGCTGGTTTGCAGCCCCACCAGCACCCGGGAAAACAGGTCCCGCCCATAGCGGTCCGTCCCGCACCAGTGCGCCAGGGATGGAGGCTGCAAGGGGGCAAACGTCTGGGCGTTGGGGTCATGGGGGCACAGTTGGGGGGCCAACACCACCACCGCCAGCAGCAGCAAGGCCAGACCCAGCACCACGCCAAACCGAAGGGGTATGCGCTTGGAGTGAGTCATGCGTCGCCACCTCCCAGCCGGATTCTGGGGTCCAGTGCTTGGTAGCACAGATCCGCCGCCAGGTTCACCGCCACATAGAGCACTGCCATCCACATCACATAGGCCTGGATCATGGGGTAATCCCGCATCTCAATGGCATCCACCGCCAGCTTGCCCACCCCGTCCCACAGGAAGATGGATTCCACAAGGGCAGTTCCCCCCAACAAACTGCCCACAGAAAGGGCCAGCAACGTCACCAGGGGCACCAGGGCTCCACGCAGCACACTTCTCACCAGGGTCACCGAAAAGGGCACCCCCCGGGCCGCGGCCCCCACCACATAGTCCTGGCCCAGCTCCTCCAGCACCACCGCCCGCACTTGGCGCAGGTACTTGGCGGACATGGCAATGGCCAGGGTCAGGCTGGGCAGCACCACACTGTGTAAGCTGACGTCCCGGGCTATGACGGGAAACACCCTCAGGCGAATGGCAAAGACGTACATCAGCAGCAGCGCCACCAAAAAGTTGGGCAGACTGTTGCCCACAAAGCTGCCGCACCGCAGAAGGTAGTCCGTCCACCGGTTTTGCCGCACCGCAGCCAGCACCCCCAAGGGAACGGAAATCACCACCGTCAGGGCCAGGGACACCGCCGTGAGCAGCAAAGTTGCCGGGAGCTTCTCCAAAAAGGTGGGCAGCACCTCCCGGTCCGAGATATAGCTGGTACCCATGTCCCCATGGAGCAGCCCCCACAGCCACACCCCGTACTGGGTCAAAAAGGGCTGATCCAGCCCCAATTCCTCCCGGGCCCGGTCCACCACCTCCTGGGAGAGCGCCATGCCGGTGTTCTCCATTTTTTGCTCCACCGCATCGCTGCCGGCCAGGCGTATCATGGCAAAGGAGAGAAAGGTAATCACAAAGAGCATGACAATCAGCTGTATCATTCTCCTGCACACATACCCCCTCATCCCGCCGCCCCGTTCTCCGGCTTGGTGGCACGCACCAGAAACATGGGGGTGGGGTTGTAAAACTCATCCACCTGGTTGTAGATGCGTTTCCACACCCCCGTGTCCACCGCCACCTCACAAAATCCTGCCTGGTGTAGCAATTCCACATCCCACTGAGGCCTGGGCTGCTGCATGGGGCGCAGCGTCTGCTTCATCTGCTGATACTCTGCCATCAACACGTCCCCCAACGCCCGGTGCGCGTGATTCTCCGGCAGCATGTGGGGAGTCTCCCGACAGTAATCGCCATCAAAATTTACCAGCACCCCGCCCCGCTTCAACAGGGTATGCCATGCCTGATAAGCCTTTGGCAGATGGGGCAGCGTCCAGGTCAAGTTGCGGGTGACAATGACGTCAAAACAGTGGGGCGGGAAGCGGGGGGCCTCCGCATCCATAACGTGAAACTCCGCGGCGATCCCCAGCTGCTGGGCCACCCGCCGGGCCTCCATCACCATATCCTCGGTCAGGTCAATGCCCGTGACCTGGTGCCCCTGGGCACCCAACAGAAAGGCAAAAAAGCCCGTTCCCGTCCCAATGTCCAGGATGTCCAAGCCGGTTGGGGCTGGTAGGAGGGTCTGAAACTCCTCCAGCCATTGCCGGTGCTTTTCCCCTTGCAGTTCTTTGTAACGCAGGGCGGAAAACTGCTCCACCCGCTGCTTCCAGTAGTTGGTCATGCGTACTTTGATCTCTTCCACGTCTCTGGCCACCTTCCCTCCCCTGTCCTGGGGGACAAATAAAAAGAGACCGCACAGCCTGTACTTCTGACAGACCATGCAGTCTACTAAACCGCAAACATTCATAAATCATAACTTATAGGGATAAAATCTCAACACAACCACGGACTTCAATCCGTTTCTCGCACTTCATATGCCGGTTTATCGTACCATATCCCTAAAAATTTGTCAATATTCTTCTCCCCTGCCCTGCATCTTTCTGCCCCGCCTCAGTGTTTGAGCCGGGATACTCAATCGGCCTGGAATCCCTATCTGTTTTTGCCATAGGGACACGCCGATGGTGCATACACTTCCACATGGAGGTGGTGACCATGTGGACGGCATGGCTTTTGTTGATGCTCAACGGACTGTTTTTCACCCTGCGTCTGGCCAACAACACCGGCTCCTTCCCCCGGGCCCTGACCCGAGAGGAGGAGCAGGAGTGCCTCAAGCGCATGGCAGAGGGAGACAGTGACGCACGAGACAAACTCATCGAGCACAATTTACGACTGGTGGCCCATATTGTGAAAAAATATTATACTCAGTCGGGAGATCAGGATGATTTGATCTCCATTGGCACCATTGGGCTCATCAAAGGGGTGTCCACCTTCAAGGGGGACAAAAATGTGCGTCTGGCCACCTACGCCAGCCGGTGCATCGAAAACGAAATTCTCATGTACTTCCGCTCCCAGCGGAAAACCCAGGGGGAATTGTCCCTGTCCGAGAGCCTGGACGGGGACCCAGAGGGCAACTCTTTATCTTTGATGGACGTGGTGTGTGTGGATGACACCATGCTGGAGGACTTGGATCTGCGGGACTCCTGTCAACGGGTGCGGGCATGTGTGGACACCTGTCTCACCCCTCGGGAGGCCCATATCATCAAGCTGCGCTATGGCCTGAACCAGAAAGCCCCTCTCACCCAGCGGGAAATTGCCACCTTATGCGGTATCAGCCGCTCCTATGTCTCCCGCATCGAGAAACGTGCCCTAGAAAAGCTGCGTCTTGCATATGAATCCCATTGAAACCCATAAAAAAGCGCATGTCTCTGGGTGAGACATGCGCTTTTGCGTATATTCTGTTATCGACCAGTTTTCAACCGAGCCATGGCTCGGGCCAGAGCAGCCTTGGAGTGGTAATACTCTTGGATGCTCTGCTTCTGGCGCAGACGCTCCTCGGCACGCAGTTTGGCCGCCTCAGCGCGCTTGCGGTCGATCTCCTCAGGGTGCTCGGCAAAGCCCACCAACAAGATGACATAGTCTGGCTTGATCTCGGCAAAGCCTGCGCCCACGGCGGCAGGCTCCCACACGCCATCCACCTTGTAGCGCAGCTCTCCCGGCTCAATGGCGGTCACCGTAGGGGCATGCCCCACATAGACCCCCATCTGGCCGTCCACAGCCGGGAAAATCAGGGCCTCGGCTGGGCCGATGTAAAACTGACGCTCCGGGGTGATGATCTCCAGGTAAAAGGTATTGGCTTCTGCCATTATACCGCCCCCATCTTCTTGGCCTTGGCCACAACCTCGTCCACGTTGCCCACGTTGCTGAAGGCAACCTCGGGGTACTTATCCAGTTCGCCGCCCAAAATGACTTCAAAGGAGCGGAGGGTGTCCTCCAGCTTCACATAGCGGCCCTCCAGGCCGGTGAACTGCTCGGCCACGGAGAAGGGCTGGGAGAAGAACTGCTGAATGCGGCGGGCCCGCTCCACGGTGCGGCGGTCTTCCTCGCTGAGCTCTTCCATACCCAGAATGGCGATGATGTCCTGGAGCTCCCGGTAACGCTGGAGCAGTTCCTGGGTGCCGCGGGCGATCTTGTAGTGCCGCTCACCCACCACGTCAGGCTCCAGAATGCGGGAGGTGGACTCCAGGGGGTCCACAGCGGGGTAAATGCCCTGCTCCACGATCTTACGGGACAGCACGGTGGTGGCGTCCAGGTGGGCGAAGGTGGTGGCGGGGGCGGGGTCGGTAAGGTCGTCGGCGGGGACGTATACGGCCTGCACCGAGGTGATGGAACCGTCCTTGGTGGAGGTAATGCGCTCTTGCAGCGCACCCAGCTCGTTGGCCAGGGTGGGCTGATAGCCCACGGCGGAGGGCATACGCCCCATCAGAGCGGATACCTCAGAACCGGCCTGGATGTAACGGAAGATGTTGTCAATGAAGAGCAGCACGTTCTGCTTCTCCTGATCCCGGAAGTACTCGGCCATGGTCAGGCCGGTGAGGGCCACGCGCATACGGGCTCCGGGGGGCTCGTTCATCTGGCCAAAGACCAGGGCGGTCTTTTCAATGACGCCGGAGTCGGTCATGTCCCGCCACAGGTCGTTGCCCTCACGGGTACGCTCGCCCACACCGGTGAAGATGGAATAGCCGCCGTGCTCGGTGGCGATGTTGTGAATGAGCTCCTGAATCAGCACGGTCTTGCCCACGCCGGCGCCGCCGAACAGGCCGATCTTACCGCCCTTGGCGTAGGGGGCCAGCAGGTCAATGACCTTAATGCCGGTTTCAAACACCTCCACCACCGGGCGCTGCTGCTCAAAGGCGGGGGGCTGACGGTGGATGGACCAGGTCTCCTTGGTATCCACCGGTCCCTTTTCATCAATGGTGTCGCCCAGGACGTTGAACATCCGTCCCAGCACACCCTTTCCCACAGGCACGGAAATGGGGGCCCCGGTGGCGGTGATCTCCATGCCGCGGCCCAGGCCTTCGCTGGGAGAGAGCATGATGCACCGCACGGTGTCTCCTCCCATGTGCTGGGCCACCTCCATGACCTGACGCTTCCCGTCCAGCTCCACCTCAAGGGCTTCCTTGATCTCGGGCAGGACGCCGCTTTCAAAGGCCACGTCTACCACAGGTCCCATGACCTGTACAATTGTTCCTTTATTATCCTTCATATCATATCACCTTTCGGGTGTAATGGTCTCAACGGGATGTTTCATCTGTATGGGGGTGACCCCCACCCATCACAGAGCCGCCTGGGCACCGCCCACTACCTCGGTGATCTCCTGGGTGATGGCGGTCTGGCGGGCCCGGTTGTAAGACAGATTCAAGGTTTGCAGCATGTCCCGGGCGTTGTCACTGGAGGACTTCATGGCGGTCATGCGGGCATTTTGCTCCGAGCAATAGGACTGCACCAGTGCGCCGAATAGGTCTCCCTTCACATATCCGGGAACCAAGCGATCCATAACCGCCTTCACCGAGGGCACATAGGTTACGTCCCGGTTGTAGGAGGTGATCTCCTCCTCTTGGGGGAACGCATCCGGGTCCAGGGGGAGAAGCTTGTGAACGGTGGGCTCCATTTGGAAGCTGTTGACCATACGGGTAAAGAGCACATACACTTCATCCAACTGTTCCCGCTGGAACAGATCCAGCATGGTCTCTGCCATATCTCGGGCCCGGCCCACGTTGGGGTTTTGGGCGGTGTAGAGGAATTCCCCATCAATGGGCATTCCGTGCTCCATGAAGTAGGAGCGTCCCACCTGCCCCACCACAAACAGACTGGCGTTGGCGGATTGACTCAGCTTCTGCTCCGCCAGCTTGAGAATGTTGTGGTTGTAGGCACCAGCCAAGCCCTTGTCACCGGTGATGACAATGTAGCCGATTTTCCGCTTCTCCGGGGGGATGTGGGTGCGCTTATCGAAGAACTTATGGTTGATCTCCGGGGAGTGGTGGAGAATGTCGGAAATGGTGGTGCTGATCTTTTGAAAGTAGGGCTCCACATCGGTGAGCTGCTTGCGGGCCTTCTGAAGATTGGAAGAGGAGATGAGAAACATGGCATTGGTAATCTTCAGGGTCTGCTCCACGCTTTTGATGTGGGTTCGGATTTCCTTTATGCTTGCCATGTGGCGCTCACCCGCTTCTTTGCGTCCTCCAGCACCCCACGAATGGTCTCAATCGCAGGACCGCTGAGGTTTCCGGTGGACTGGATTTCCTCCATGACATCGGCGTGCTCCTGCTCCATCTCCTGGGCAAAGTCCAGAACAAAACCACGCACCTTGTCCAGAGGCACATCGTCCACCAGTCCGTTGGTGGCCACATAGAGGATGATGGCCTGCCGACTCACTGGCATGGGGTGGTACAAGGGCTGCTTGAGCAGTTCCAGCAGACGGCGGCCATGGTCCAGAGCCTGCTGGGTGGCAGGGTCCAGATCGGAGGCAAACTGAGTAAAGACCTCCAACTCCCGGAATCGGGCCAAGTCAATTCGCAGGGTACCGGCGGTTTTCTTGATGGCCCGGGTCTGAGCGGAGCCGCCCACACGGGACACGGACAGGCCCACGTTGACGGCAGGACGCTGACCGGCAAAGAACAGGTCGTTTTCCAGATAGATCTGGCCGTCGGTGATGGAAATGACGTTGGTGGGGATGTAAGCGGACACGTCGCCGGCCTGGGTCTCAATGATGGGCAGGGCCGTCATAGAGCCGCCGCCGTACTCACGGGTCAGGCGGCAAGCCCGCTCCAGCAGGCGGGAATGGAGATAGAACACGTCGCCGGGGTATGCCTCACGGCCGGGCGACCGCTTGAGCAGCAGGGACAGGGTGCGGTAGGCCACTGCGTGCTTGGACAGATCATCGTAGACGATGAGCACGTCCTTGCCCTTACTCATAAAATATTCGCCCATGGCCGCACCGGCGTAAGGGGCGATGTATTGCAGGGGAGCGGACTCGCTGGCGGTGGCGGAGACGATGATGGAGTATTCCATGGCCCCGTGCTTTTTCAGCGTGTCCTGGATGCGGGCCACGGTGGAGGCCTTCTGACCGATGGCCACATAGATGCAGATGACATCCTGGCCCTTCTGGTTCAAAATGGTGTCCACGGCAATGGCAGTCTTACCGGTCTGGCGGTCGCCGACGATGAGCTCACGCTGACCCCGTCCAATGGGTACCATGGCGTCAATGGCCAGGATACCGGTTTGCATGGGCACATTGACCGGCTCACGGGTTACCACGCCGCTGGCCTCATGCTCCATGGGGCGGGTCTCGGTGGCCTCAATGGGGCCCAAACCGTCAATGGGCTGACCAAGCACATCCACCACACGGCCCACCAGGGCATCGCCCACGGGCACATCGGCCGCACGCCCGGTGCGGCGCACCGTGGTACCCTCCTTCACGCCCCGCTCGCTGCCCAGCAGCACCACGCCCACGCTGTCTCGGGCCAGGTTCATCACCATGCCCTTGACGCCGGTTTCCAGTTCTACCAGCTCGCCGTACACCGCTTTGTCCAGGCCGTAGACGGTGGCAATGCCATCGCCCACTTCCAGCACGGTTCCGGTCTCGTCCCGGCGCACCCGGGTGTCATATCCTTGAATCTCCTCCCGCAGGATGGAGACGATTTCTTCGGGATTGGTTTTCATGCCATTCGCCTCTCTTCCAGTTGCCGGAACATACCGGTCAGCGTCCCCCGGACGCTCTTGTCATAGGTCACGCCTTCGATCTCCAAGAGAAACCCGCCGATCAGGTCGGGCTCTACATGGATGTCAAAGACCACGTCTTTTTTGTGGTGGAGCTGACAGAGCACTTGTTTGAGCTTCTCCAGTTCCTCTGCCTCCGGCGCGCGCACGCAGGTCATGCGGCAGCGTGCCGCTCCCCGCTCTGCCAGGGCTTTGTCGTCAAACGCCTCCACGATTTCCGGCAGCAGGGCCATACGGCCCTTTTCTGCCAACAGGGAATAAAAGCTCAGCAGCACCCGATGGCCGTCCAACATGGGCAGCCGGGATAAAATCCGCTTTTTTTCCCCTGCCTGCACCGCAGGCGAGCACAGGCTCTCCCACAGGGCGTGATCCTCCATCAGCCCCTGGGCTGTGGAGGCCAGCATTGCCTCATCGGGACAGATCCCGTAGAGGGCATGGGCATACCGGCGGGCCAACTCACTCATGCCCGCTCACCCACTTCCGAGAGAAATTCATCCACAAAGGCCTTATCATCCGCACCGTCCATGGAGCGGCCTGCCACTTTGGTGGCAGCCAGCAAGGCCAGGGAAGCCACTTCCTTGCGGGCGCCTTGCAGCATGGCCTCCCGCTCAGAGGCGATCTGCGCCTGGGCCTCACTGCGCAGCCGCTTGGCCTCGCTCTCAGCCTCGGCCACCTTGCCCTCGTACACCCGCTGGGCACGAGTCTGGGCATCGGCCACGATCTTGGCCGCCTCTTGCCGGGCGTCGGTGAGCTTGCCCTCGTACTGTTCTTTCAACTCCTGGGCCTGGCGGTTGCTGTCCTGCGCAGAGGTAATCTCCTGCTGCACTTGGGCCGCTCGCTGCTTCAGCACCTCATTGACCCGACCAAACAGCACCTTGCGCAGCACTGCATACAGCACCAGCAAGTTGATGATGGTAAATATAATGGTGGAAAGATGGAACTCCAGCATGGGAGGCTCCCCCCTTAACCCATAAAGATGATGAGCAGAGCGGTGATGAAGCCGAAGATGGCGGTACCTTCTGCCATGGCGCAGCCCAGCAGCAGAGCGCTGTTGATCTTGCCGGAAGCCTCGGGCTGACGGGCAATGGCCTCGCTGGCCTTACCAGTGGCAACTCCGATGCCGATACCAGCACCGATTCCGGTGAACACGGCCAAACCCGCAGCAATGATAGCGATAGACATAATCAATTCCTCCTGTAATTTCAATGTGTTTCGTTGACTGACTTACTCTTCCGCCTTGATGCCCTCGCCCACAAATTGGGTGGTCAGGAACACAAAGACAACGGTTTGGATCAACCCGTCAAACAGGTCGAAGTAGATGCTGAACACCGCCGGCACAAGGACCGGAACCACAAACTTCAGCATTTCCATGATAATGAAAGCGCCCAGCACGTTGCCGAACAGTCGCATGCACAGGGCCAGGGGACGGATGGCCACTTCCATCAGGTTGATGGGCACCAGCAGAGGCATAGGCTCGGCAAACCGTTTCAAGCCGCCCAGCAGCCCATTGTACCGGAACTGTGCCCCGTAGATCAGCAGCATACTCATAATAGCCAGAGCCGCCGTGATGCTCACGTCTTTGGTGGGCGGCGCAAAGCCAAATATGCCGATGATGTTGGCAAAGCCAATGTACAGCGCCACCGTGCCCAACCAGGGGGCAAATGACCTCCAGTGTTCTCCGATGTTGGCTTCCGCAAAGCCGTTGAGAAACTGGACCGCGCTCTCCAGCCCCATCTGTACCTTGCCCGGGTTGTTGACCTTCAAATTTCGGGTCAGGCACAGAGCGGCCACAATGAGCACCGCCATGACGATCCACGATACCACCACCGATTGCGACACGTCAATGCCGCCCAGCAGCGGGATGGTGAATGCCGTTGGGGTTCCCAGCTCTTCCAGCAGCATTTCCTTGAATGCATCCAAACACATCACCTCGTTTTCGCGGTTGCCATTGTACCCCTGTTTCTCCCATCCCGAAAGTCTTTCGAAAGTAAAAAAAGTAAGAAAAACGTCTGCAACGTCCTATCTCTTCCCCTGTCTCTGTTGCTTTTGTACGCTACTTTGTTGTTGTATGGTTTGGTTTGACAGCCTTTTCTCTTTTTACTATACTGATAGAAAAGGGGGAGATTTCATGTCCACACCGTCCGGGGCCTCCATTCGTACCCAGCTGACCCGCATGAATTTCATTGTTGTCATCGTTTCCATCGTACTCTCCACGGCGGGGACGCTGTATTTTACCCTGCGCAGCAGCCAGGCCACCCTGGACAGCACACTGCTCAATTCCGCCTCCATTCTCTCCCAGATGGATCTGCTGCAAGACGCCCTGGAGGGAACCCGCTCCCCCGAGGAATTGGCCGACTTTTTAGACCACGCCATTCAGGAAACGGAGGATATTGACATCATTTTGGTGGGAGATACCCAGTCCAATCTGCTCTATGTCCCCAACCACGATCTGATGGGCACCCCCTATTCCGGCACCGCCCAGGCGGACGCTTTGAACGGAGCCACTCCGTACACCTCGGACGAAGCCGGTCCCATGGGCTCAGAGCACTCTGCCTACGCCCCCATTTGGAATGATGAGGGCACCGTCATTGGGTTCGTCATTGTGGGCGTGTACTTCCGCAGCATGGCCCAGCTCACATTCCACACGGTGCTGAGTTTTCTGGTGGTTGGGGCTGCCGCCACGGTGGTGGGGTCCATGTTGGCTCTGCGCCTGTCCAACCGCATCAAGCGCTCCCTGATGGGCTATGAGCCGGACGCCTTTGTCCACCAGTTTCATCAACGGGAGGACATCCTGGACGCCTTGGAAGAGGGGATTCTTGCCATTGACCAGAGCCAAAATGTAATCTTCCTCAACACCGCCGCCGCAGATATGCTCTCCCTAGACCGAGATGCGGTGTTGGGGCAGCCCTTGGCCAGTATCTACCCCCGCTCCACCCTGGCCCGCATTCTTCGAACCGGTCAGCCCGAGTACAATGTGAGTATGAATTCCCTCAAAGACGTCCAAGTGCTGGCGGACCGCCTGCCCTTGTATGAAAACGGCAAACTCAACGGAGCCGTAAGCATCTTCCGCAACCGCACCGAGTTGGCCCGTATGGCCGACGACCTCACCGGCGTGCGCCATATGGTGGATGCCATGCGGGCCTATACCCATGAGTTTATGAACAAGCTCCATGTGATTTTGGGTCTGCTGCAAATTGGCGAACCGGAAAAGGCGCAGCAGTATATCATGGACACCACCCAAATCCACCGGGAGGCCGTGTCGCGGATTATGAACCAGCTTCACGAGCCATCGGTGGCCGCTCTTCTGGTGGGCAAGACCAGCCGGGCCAATGAGCTGGGCATTCGCCTAACCCTGGACCTGGATAGCTACTTGCGGGAAGAGAGCGACTGGCTGCCTCCCGACGCCTATGTGACCATTTTGGGGAACCTGATCGAGAATGCCATTGAAGTGCTCAACCAGTCCCGCAGCACCAACAAGGAGATTTTCGTCAGCATCCGGGAAAACCCCGATAATCTGCTTTTGTGTGTGGAGGACACCGGCCCAGGCATCCCCGCTGTACTGCGCCGCACCATGTTCCAGCGGGGTATTTCCACCAAGGGCCGTCACCGAGGCACGGGGTTGTCCCTGGTGCAAGAAGTGGTGGATGCCTACCACGGAGAAATTCGGGTGGAATCGGAGAGCGGTGTGGGAACCTCATTTTTTATCAGCTTTTGCCGGGAGGAGTTTCCCGCAAAGAAGGAGTGAAACCGTTGTATCGTGTTGTCATTGTGGAGGATGACCCCATGGTCTCCCAGTTAAATCGTACCTTCACCGAGAAGGATTCCCGCTTTCATGTGGTACAGACCTTTTCCGATGGCCGATCCGCCCTGGATTGGCTGGCCCAGAACCCCGCCGACCTGGTCATCTTAGATGTGTACATGCCCCTGTTTACCGGCACGGAGCTGCTGCGCAGCCTGCGCGCCCGTGCTATCCCCGTCGATGCCATCATGGTCACAGCTGCCACCGACGCCGCATCTGTGGATCAACTGTTAAAACTGGGGGTTGTGGACTATCTGGTCAAACCCTTCACCTTTGAGCGGTTCCAACAGGCGTTGGACTCCTTCTGCCGCCATCGGGAGGCCATCGCCCGAGAAGCGGTAACCCAGGTGGAGTTGGATAAGCTGTTCGCACATTCGGACAGCGGAGAGCGCAGCGCGCCCAAGGGCTTGCAGGAGAGCACTTTGACCCTTATTCGGGACTGTCTTCGTACCGCTCCCCCCCAAGGTCTGCCCAGTGAAGCCATCTCCCGACAGACCAACCTGTCGGTGGTCACCGTGCGCCGCTACGCCAACTACCTGGTGGAACGGGGTGAAGCGTGCAGTGCTGTCAACTATGACACTGGGGGTCGGCCCTGCCGCCTCTATCAATTGAAAAAATAAAAAGATGTGCCGCAGAAACCAGAACGTCTCTGCGGCACATCTTTTGTCTTTTAATCGGCGGCCAACTGGGCACCCAGCTTTTTGCACTCCTCCAGGGCATCGGCGTCCGGGGCCTCGTTGACCGTCAGGCCCTCGTCCCTCACCAAGTTGGCTCCACTGTTCTGGGTGCGCTCCACCCAGTCCCGCATCCACTGGCCATCGCCCCAGCCGTAGGAGCCGAACAGTGCCACCTTGTGGCCGCTCAGCTGGCCCTCCAGCTGGGTAAAGAAGGGCTCGAACTCGGACTCCTCCAGGTTTTCCGCCCCCATGGCAGGGCAGCCCAGGGCCAGCTTCTCATATGCCAGAGCCTGCTGGGGGGTGACGGCGGAGACCTCCATCAGGTCGCATTCCACCCCGGCCCCGGTGACGCCGTCGGCAACGGCCTGGGCCATCTGCTGGGTGTTTCCCGACTGGCTCCAATAGATCACAGCAACTTTATTCATGATGATAACCTCCTCATATAAACATATTTTTCATACAGGCAAAACCCTTGCCTTTTCAAGAAACTACGCCACGGCAAAGACTTGGAATAAGGTCTTACCCCCGTCCACACGTTCCCGCAGCTTTTGGCTTACCCGCTGAATGCGGGTGAAGCACTGCTGGGCCGCTTCCACATTGCCGTACACCTTCCACGGCCCACACAGCTTGAAGTTCTGCCCTCGGTTCTGGATAAATCCCACCACATCCTCCACCGGATAGCCCAGAAAGGCCCCAATTTCATGGGGGAAGGAACCGCCCTGGCGCAACCGCAGACTCAGGTGGCCCAGAAGCTCCTCCATGGTCTGGGTCAGATCGTAACCACAGGGGGCGAGTATTTCCTCCACCCCCGCTCGCTCCAACGCCTGGGCCATGAGCTGAGGCCGGTAGACCAAAATCAGTTCATGGTTGGGGCAGGAACACAGGGTGTAAAAGCAGATGCCACGGCGGGCAAAAGCCCGCTGATACTTCCGCAGCACCTGCTCCAACTGTGGAAAATCTCCGCGGCGCAGGGAGATCAGGTTGGCGGGAGCCACACCGGCCAGGGCTGGCGCACAGTGGGTGGCAAAGAGTTGATCCAGGGTATATTGCATGGTGTGCCTCCTATCGGTTAGCTTTTACTAACTGCCTATAAGTTAGCACGCACTAACTATTTTGTCAAGGGGTATTTTCAAAAAAAGATGCCAGCGCATTTGCTGGCATCTTTTCTCTGCTGGTCAGGAGGCTTCTATGCTGGCCTCTTCCAGCCGGATATAGGTCATTCCACTGGACTCATAGGTGGAAAACACCCCGGTGACCGTGACCATGCTCCCCAACTCCGGGTATTCCTCCGGGGGCTGGCTGAGGACAAACTCAACTCCCTGGGCGCAGCAGGCGGTGGCATCGGAAATGAGGCAGGCCATGTAGTCCGGATTTGGCTGACCATTTACCACCTGATACACCAGATTGCCCTGCATCCGCACCGTCTTGCCCAGGTAGTCCTGGGGATTGGAGGCCATATTGTACACCTCAGCATACACCAGGGTGGAACTGAGTTGGGTCAAATCCACGTCCACCGCCGCCCCCTGGCTCTCCTGAGTTGGGGTGGAACAGGCCACCAAGGTGAAGGCCAGACACAGGGACAGACAAACACTGGCAAATTTCTTCATCCCTTCACACCTCCCACCACGCTCATGAGGGCAAACACCGCCAGATTGGCCACCACGACCGTGGAGCCTACGGGGGTGCCCACCACCACGGAAATGAGAATACCTGCCAAGGCGCACACCACAGAGAGAACAGCAGCCCCGATGACCACACCCCGGAAGCTGCGCATCACCCGCATGGCAGACAGGGCAGGAAAGACAATGAGGGCGGAGATGAGCAAGGAGCCCACCAGGTTCATGGCCAGCACGATCACCACACCAATGACCACCGCCAGCACCATGCGGTACACCTTCACCTTCATTCCCGTGGCCTGGGCAAAGGTCTCGTCAAAGGTGACGGCAAAGATCTTGTGGTAGCACAGCACAAACAGGGCCACCACCGCCGCCGACAGCCCCACGCACAGCCACACCTCCGAGGTGCGCAGGGTGAGGATGGAGGTGGAGCCAAAGAGGGTGGTGCACACGTCCCCGGACAGATTCACCGAGGAGGAAAACAGGTTCATGAGCAGATAGCCAATGGCCAGGGAGCTCACCGACACCATGGCAATGGCCGCATCCCCCTGGAGGTTCCACTTCTCTCCCCCGCACAACAGCACAATGGCACACAGCACCGTGAGGGGCAGCACCAGCAGCATGTCGTCGGTGAGGTTGAGTACCGCCGCCAACGACATGGCCCCAAAGGCGGCGTGGGACAGGCCATCCCCCAAAAAGGACATGCGCCGCAGCACCAACGTCACCCCCAGCAGAGCGGAACACAGGGCAATGAGCACCCCCACAACAAGGGCATACTGGACAAAGGGATAGCTGAGATACGGCACCAGCTTCTCCATCACACATCCCCCTCCTTTCTCGGTTCCACGGCATAAAAGCGTGGCTCCCGGCCCATGCGGAGGATGTGGGTAGCGTAGGCGCGCACCCCCTCCAAGTCGTGGGACACCATGAGGATGGTCATTCCATCCTCATGGTTGAGCCGGTCGATGATCTGGTACATCTCCGCCGTTCCCTCCGGGTCCAGCCCCGCCACCGGCTCATCCAGCAACAACAGGGTATCGGCGGCGCACAGGGCCCGGGCCAGCCGCACGCGCTGCTGCTGGCCCCCGGACAGGGTGCGATAGCTGCGCTTTGACAGGTGGGCAACCCCCATGCGCTCCAAGTTCTCCCCCACCCGTGCCCGCTCTGCTTTGGAGAGGGTGGGCCGCCACCCCATGCGGGAGACGCACCCGGAGCGGACAATTTCCTCCACAGTGGCGGGGAAGTCCCGCTGTACCACCGTCTGCTGGGGCAGATAGCCCAGATCCTGGGGCCTCAACCCCTCCCCCAGGGTAATGCGTCCAGCCAGAGCCGGCTGCAATCCCAACAAGGTGCGCACAAAGGTGCTCTTTCCCACCCCGTTGTCTCCAATGACACACAGATAGTCGCCCCGGTGCACCTCCAGGTTCAGTCCTTCCACCAGGACGGTTTTCTGGTAGCCCAGGGCCACGTTTTCACACTGCAACAATGCCATGACCCTTCACCTCAATGCAATGCCTTGGTCAGTGCCTGCAAATTGTCCTCCATAGCGGTGAGATAGGTCAGTCCCTGTTGGGCCTGCTGCTGAGTCACCGCCTGAAGGGAATTGAGCTGCACCACCGTCTGCCTGTTCTGACTGGTGTTCTCCCACACCGTCCGGGCCAGGCTGCCGTCGCTGCCCTCAATGGTGAGCACACAGGGCAAATCCAGCCCCTCCAGGGTCTTGGCCAGGAAGACCACCGTCTCAAAGCTGGCCTCGGTCTCCGCCGAGCAGCCGGAGAAGGCGGCGTAATATTTTATCCCATAGTCGTCCATGAGATAGCGGAAGGGAAACCGGTCGCAGAAGAGCACCGTATCATACTTGGCCCCCTCCACCATCTGGGTATAGGCCCCGTCCAGATCCTCCAACTTGGTCTGGTAGGCACTTTGGGCATCCAGATAGTCCTGGGCATGGTCCGGGTCGGCCTGGCCCAGCCTCTGGGCCAGCACCTGGGTGAGGGTGACGGCATTTTTCACCGACAGCCAGATGTGTTCGTCTGCGCCGTGGTCGTGGCCGTCCCCTTCCTCGTGGTCGTGGTCATCGTCCAGACCGGGCAGGGGCAGTTCCTCTTTCACGCCGTCCCCCAACTCCTCCATCAGATTGACCACCACACGGCCTTCCTTGCCTCCCTGGGCCAGGGCCTCCTCCATCCAACGCTCTGACTCGCCGCCCACATACACCAGTACGTCACAGTTGGAAATAGTCACCAGATCGTCCACCGTGGGCTGGTAGCTGTGGACATCCACCCCGCTTTTCATCAGCCAAGTGATGTCCACGTTCTCGTTGTTCTCCCCCACAATCTCCCGCACCCAGTCGTAGGCGGGGAAAACCGTAGTGACCACCGACAGCTTCTCTCCCCCCTGCTCCCCTTGGGGCTGGGCGGGGGTACACCCCGCCAAAATCAGCAGGGACAAACACAGTACAATCCATCGTTTCATGGGTAAAACCTCCAAATTTAGTGTCAAACGTGTGGAAAAAGCAGAAGGGAGGCCACGCCAAATAAGCCTGCCACCTTGTGTGGCAGACTCCCCCTTCTGCATCAAATTACACGGTATTTAATTGGTAAGTTTCACCTTGAGTGAGATCAGGGTGGTTTGCACCCCCTCCTGTCCCCGGATGCCTTGCTCCAGGGTGTCACCCTGTGCAGATTGAGACAGCTGGATGCTGCTGCCACCGGTGTGAGCGGTCTGGTGGAGCCGGTGCTGGTTTTCCTGCACCTGATGGCACACCACACAGTTCTCCCCCACACAGTGATGGTACAAAACATGGATGGAAAACACTTGGGTGAGCACCACCAGCAGCACAATGCCCAGGCAGATCAGGCCCGCCTGCATCCGTTGGCTCTTTTTCATGTTTTGCACCTCCATTCCGGGAAACATTGGCCTTCATTATAGCCCCATGCAGAAGCCTTGTCAACGGAAAAGTTAGCCAGAACTAACAGGTTAAAATGTGGTGCACCCCCGGTGTCGGGAGGGGCATGTTCCTCCCCCGGCGGAAAGTATACCAGCCGAATTACCCCAGACAGACGCAAACACAGAAAAAGACCAGCCGCTACACAGGTAACGACTGGTCTTTTGTGTGTTATGATGGCCCGATTGGAACGTCGGGATTACTCCTCGTCGCCCTCAATGGAGATGGACAGGATCTCGTCCTCTTCCTCGTTCTCCACGCCGGTATCCACCTCGTCCTCCACGGGCTCTTCGGCGTCCCGGGCGGCCTCGGCGGCAGCGTTGACGGCGTCAAAGCGGCTCTGCTGGGGCATCTCGTCCTCGATCTGGTCATACTTGCGGTAGGCAGCCAGGCCGGAACCGGCGGGGATGAGCTTACCGATGATGACGTTCTCCTTCAGACCCAGCAGGTGGTCCACCTTACCCTTGATGGCGGCTTCGGTGAGCACCTTGGTGGTCTCCTGGAAGGAGGCGGCAGACAGGAAGGACTCGGTGGCCAGAGAGGCCTTGGTGATACCCAGCAGCAGACGGGTGCAGGTGGGCAGACGCAGCTCCTCGCCGGTCTCCTGCTTCTCACCGGCGGCAATGCGGGCCTCCACCGCCTTGTAGGCGTCCTTGTACTCGATGACATCCACGGTGGAGCCGGACAGCAGGGTGGAATCCCCGGCGTCCTCCACACGCACCTTGCGCATCATCTGACGGGCAATGACCTCGATGTGCTTGTCGTTGATGTCTACGCCCTGCTGACGGTAGGGCTTCTGAACTTCCTGAATGAGGTAGTTGTGCACGGCGTCCACACCACGCACCCGCAGCACGTCGTGGGGAGACAGGGCGCCGTCGGTGAGCTCCTGGCCCTTGACCACACGGTCTCCGGCCTTGACCCGGATGCCGGCACTGTAGGGAATGGCGTAGGTGACCACCTCGCCGTCGTCGGCGGTGATGGTGACGTTGCACAGGGTGGCGCGCTTGGCCTCCTCCATGGAGATGGTGCCGGAGATTTCCGCCAGCTGAGCCATCTTCTTGGGCTTGCGGGCCTCGAACAACTCCTCAACACGGGGAAGACCCTGGGTGATGTCG
>CALXDO010000086.1 GCA_944387075.1 uncultured Oscillospiraceae bacterium
AGAGGAAAAACCACACGCTGCATGCGGCAGCGCCCATCCGCCAGACCAGAAACACCCCATAGAGCACCACAGCCGGCGGAAGGGCAACCAGGCGCACCACCGAGAGGTAATACAGCGTCCGATCCACCTCCATCCGATGGAGAAAATCCCCGGATGACACCGTATGCAAGCCCTTGTGGGACATATGCAAAGCGCTTTCCATGAGAAACACATCGTAGGCCGTTCCCTGGCGTGTCAGAAGTAAATTCTTCACCAACGTTATCCCAGGCGCCACCAGCACCGTCACCACAATGGCCCCCAAAAAGGCCGGGAAACCCGCCCGAATGACCGGGACATCCACATGCAGCAAGGCATCCGCCATGTCTCCCAGCAGCAGGGAGGCTACCGTGGGAGCGGTCAGGCTCAGAAGACACTCCAAAAAAGCAACTATGATGACTCCAGCCATGAGCCGGACACAGTCCCGGCGCATCTGCCACCGCTTTTCTCCCATTTGAGATATGGAATTTTCATGGTTCACTGTCCACACCTCCCTCCAGTTCCATCACCCGATCCCACCGCATGCCCGGCCACTCCATGTGGGTACACACCACCAGTGTGCCGGGATAGGTGCTCAATACCTCTCTGAGATAAGCCTTGCTGTCTCGGTCCAGATGATTGGTGGGTTCATCCAAAACGAGTAGCTCACTGGGCTTGGCCAGAGCGGCGGAGAGGAAAAACCGTTTCAACTGCCCGCCAGACAGCTGAGAGAGGGGTTGCTCCATGCAGGAACCCAGACCAAAGCGCTCCAGGTGTCGGTGCAGTGCCTGGGGGTTCATCTCTTGGGATCGCTCCAACTGCTCCACCATGTCCCGGACGGTCAACTGCGTCTGTGCCTCTTCCTGCAAACAATAGGAGATGTGTCTCTCCTCCAACCCACCGGACACACTGCCCCCATCCGGCTCCTCCAGGCCCAAGAGAATCCGCAGCAAGGTGGACTTGCCCGACCCGTTTTTTCCTTGGATCAAAATACGTTCTCTCGAGTTGATGTCCAGGGATACCCCCGTCAAAATGATTCGATTCCCAAAGGTCTTTGTCACATTTTGGCAGGACAGCAGCGTCTGGCCCGGCGAAGTCGTCCGTTGTACTCCCCTTTGCGCTCCACGCTCCAGTCCCAGTCTCCGATGGGCTTCTTGATACGCCGCCCGCTCCAGCCACCAGGAAAACACCGAGCCGATGGAGGAAAAGAGATACCCTGCCAAAATTACCAGCAGGGGCAACTTGGCCACCGACAGTCCTCCATAGAGGACAAACAGTCCCAAAATCACATAACTCCCGTAGTTTAACAGGCTGTCAATGGCCTGGAATACCACATTTTCCACCGTGACGGCCCCTTCGGCCCGATATCCCCAACGCATCACCGCCTTCTCCAGCTGTTGAAAGCGATGGAGATACCAGCTTTGAACCCCATAGCATTTCAGCACATGGGCCCCGTGATACCCCTCCAGCATCCATGCGGACAAGGCTTCTTCCGCCTGGCAAGTGGCACTGTGAATCTTCCGGGCCCACGTCTCATAGATCACGATGGGGAGCAGCTGCACCAGATTCATGGCAAAAAACAGCGCGCCCACCCGTCCATCGATCCAGACCAGCCACAGCGTGGCACCCAGCAAAATCACACTGCCGCCCAGGGCATTGGGAAAGGACTGCTCCCAAAATTGAATCACCGCCTGGGTATCCCGGCGCAGCTTCACCTCCAGCTCGCCTCGGCTGTTCACCTTCCAGTCCCGGTGCAGCACACCATCATACAGATATTCCCGAAACGCCTGGGCATCTCTGGCCATGGCATGGGCACGCGCCCGTTTGAGGACATACAGCGGCACCACCCCCAACGCCAACAGGGCCAAGGTTCCCACCGCCAAAGGGAGAGTCTCCCCCTGGCTCTCCCCCATGACCCGGGCCAGCAGCTGGGACAACCGATCCCCACACAAAAGCTGGATGGCATATACCCCCAGTTGGTCGCAGAGCCCTACCCCCATGGCGTGTCGAAAGTAATGGCCCACACCTCCCCCTCTCATGGCGTTTCCTCGGAGGCCCACGCCTCCTCCATCGCACAGGCCAGGGTGTTGGTTGGCCCCATCTCCCGCTCTACCACTTCTATGAGCCGCTGTGCCATGCGCTTCCACCTCTCCCCTTCCTGTGTGCCAGAGCTGGCCCCATGCAGCACCACCAGCATCTCCACCGCCTGCTCCAGACACAGTCCCAAGTGCTGTCGGGCTGCATAGGCCGCCTCCTCCCCTTCCAGGAGCAAAGCCTGATACTGCAATTTGGTAAAATACAGTTCCGGGATTTCCTCCAGGGTCGGGGCCACCAGAGCCTGTTGGCCCAGCTCATGGTAGGTTCGGGCCAAAATGCGCAGGGCATCATACTTGACTTCGTCATCCTGGGTGCTGGCGATCAGGGTTTTGCACAGCGTGATGATTTCCTCCCCCCGCTGGGGGGACTCCATGGTATACAGCAGATTGTTTAAGATGATGTCGTTCCCTGGATATTTCCGCAGCCCCTCCCGAAGCATGGCCTCTGCACGCTCTGGAGCACTGTCCCGGATTTCATAGGCCTTTCGGCAGATTTCTTTCACCTTTTCCGCCGACTCCAGACGATTGTATTCAAACAACTCATCGGTGGACACTCCGAAAAACGAGGCTATGACTGGAATCAGTGCCACATCTGGCATTGCCATCCCGGTTTCCCACTTGCTCACCGCTTGAAAGGTGACCCCCAAAAACTGTGCCAACACCTCCTGGGAGATGTTCCTGGCTTTCCGAAGCTGTCGGATGCGGCGTCCCATATTCCCATTCATACCCATTTCTCTCCTTTCTGTCGGATGTATCTTACCATGTGGAAGCCACTTCTGGGTATCTCGCCGTAGTTGTGATTTTTTCAACCAGCGGTAGAAAAGCAGAACATAAAAGTTCCGTGGAACCGGGGCTATATGAGCCCCTTGATTCCACGGAACTTAAAATGCCTTTATCCTCGTTCAAATCCAAGATAGCGGGTTCCCTGGAAGGATAGCTTCCCGCGATCTCCTTCCACCAACATCCCATACGCATGTCCATCCATGGACAGCTCCATGCGGTCCCCGCTTTCCACTTGGAAAGTAACATAATAGTGGGTGGATGTCGTCGTATGCCCTGCATGGTTGACTCCGCCGCTGTGATGATGGTGGGATACATCGGTGCGCTTAGCCACCACCGTGGCCTCCACGGTCAATCGGGGCGAGTGGTTATTTTTATTCCACTGGAAAATGCCCCGCACCGCTGTGACCACAAACGTCCCGATCACCAACAAAAAGACCAGCGTGAACAGCACGTCAAATCCGCCGCCCCAGAAAAAGCCCATATGATACACCTCCTCCATGCCACCCCTTCTTCTCTCGATGTTTCTCCCTTGGCCTCATTATAGAGGCATACATGGGGATTTGCAATGTCATTTGGAAAAATTCCCGGGTGATGACAGCGAAAAACCGCCACAGCAGCCTGTGACGGTTTTCCTCAAGCAGTTTTTGCCGTTTTCCCCATCTTGCTGCGCTGAACCATATGGCTCAAGGTGCTGGCAAACAAGATGATGCCAGATACGCCGTGCAACCTTCCCAACCACAGATTGGGCATGGGCTTCAATAGGATTCCACTGAAAAACACCAGCAACAGAGAGACCAACATCACCCAGTTCAAAACCTTATTCATAACAAGCCTCCGATTAGTCTATGCTAACTTCCGGGGTTTGTCAACTTGTTTTTGCAAGAGGCCAGCAAAAAAGGGCAGAGCTACTGTTGCGGGGTAAGCTTATTCCAAGTGGTACGGGCTGTCTAAGCTATGTACCAAATCAATGAAATAGCTGGCGGTTTCCTCCGGGACTTCTATGACGTGCAGGAGCTCCTCCTTGCCACTGTAATAGCGGATGTAATATAATTTTCCGTCTATAATGGAAAACTTGTCCCCCTGGAAGGTCACAAAACAGCCGTCGTTGCTCTGCTTGTAAAAAAACAGGCAGTAGAATTCTGGGATGGATGGCAAGTAAATGGGATCGGCCTCCTGAATGTCCCCCAGCGTCTGCTCCACCGCATCAAACGGGTCGTTCCGCTTTTCCGACCAGTTTCCGAGGGCGTCAAACATCTCGGGGTCCATGTCATCAATCCGGTGGATGTCCGACTTTTCCGTTCCTGCTATCCAGGGCGGGGTGATCTCGCAGTAATAGGAAAAGTTCTCCGGGTCAGCGTAGTGCTCTTTTGCCTCCTCCCACTGGGAATCCAGGCAGTACAGTGTCCCGTTGGTGGTGCCTCCCGTATGGGGAGCATGCAGGCAATCAAATCCCCCAACCTCTACCGGATAGTAGGTAACACCGTCGATTTCATACTTTTCCTCGCTATGCTCCAGGTTGACCGGCCACAGGTCATCGGAATAAAACCCGGTGCGGTAGGTTCTCCCCTCCGCGCTTACGGTCTCCGGCACCTGATCCCAAGCGTTGGACACCAGCTCACCCCACGGCACACACCCCGCCAACAGCATCATCAGAACCGCTGCCGATGCCACAACTATCATTTTGAAAGATACCCTACTCTTTTGTCCTGTTTTATTCATTCAAAGCCCTCCTGTGACGAAATTTTGCAAAGTACGTCGGATGGTAAGTGGCCCCTTTTCGCTTTGAGAGCAAAAAGAGATCCCAATGGTACACAAAGGCTGCAAATATTTTATATAATATTTTATATAAAGTGTGTGCCATATAACAAAGCATTGCTCAAATTGCAAAAATCTCACCCACAACAGACGAATAAGATAACAAAACAATGGCAAAATCAGATGTTTATGTTCTTATGTCCCACTTACGTTACCTTGACAGACCATCCCAGTGGCCTTATAATCACAAACAAGAATCATTCTCATTTATGGATATTTATTCTCTTTCTCTCTGTTGGTGAAAAAACGTTGATGACGCCAAATATGGTCATAGAATCAACTTAGAAAAAATCATTTTGATCAAATTCCAGGCATAACGGTTTCCGCCACAGAATAAAGATTCTCAATAGAACGAGTAAACGCCCATTCCAGTGAGGTATGGTGGTGCAAGGTAATAAAGTGCCGGTGATCTTCCACCACGGTCTGACAGGTGAACGCGGCAAATACGAACTTATGAAAGGACATTGCGATTCGATATGATACTCAAATGGGAAGAGCACTATACGATGGGGTTAGAACAGATTGACAATGACCATAAGCGACTGTTCAAAATTGCTGGAAAAATCATTGATACGGTGGAAGAGTCCGGCATCGAAAACGACAAGACCAGGTTGTTTGTGGTCCGTGAGGGTGTCAAGTATCTGAAAAATTACTTTGCGGATCACGCCGTTCGGGAAGAAGTGTACATGCGCCAGATTGGATACCCAGATTATTTGACACATAAGAGGCTGCATGACGAATTTCAAACCGTTCAGTTGGCTAAGTTCGAAGAAGCGATTGATCGCGGTACTTGTACCAAAGAGGAAGTTTTATACTTCGTAGGCACAGGCATCGGATGGCTCCTAGAGCATATTGCCACGGCAGATATGGCCATTGTTGGAAAGGGTATTCTTTGTCAGCCCAAAGCCGAGACACTAAATGCTGAGGTCCTGGAGCACGAGATCAATATGCTGCTTGCGTCCACACTCAATTTGCAGCTAAATGTGAAAATCATCAATCCCGATTATGGTGGAGAGCCTTTTGGCAATGCGATTTACCGGAAGACCATTTACCGCCAAAATAACGAACAGATCATTGTCGTGTCAGGTATCGAGCAAAAGTTCCTGATCCGTATGGCCAAAATGGTCTATGGGGAAGACGTGGCGGTAGCAGATGCGCTGGTATTGTCCACTCTGGAGATTTTTGGTGCTACTTTGTGGCGCACCTTGGGCGAGCGATTGATTAAAGAAAAAAAGGACACGGAGTATCAGGAGAGTCAGTTCCTATCGCAAGAACAGGTACAGCAAATGTATCAGGCAAGGCTTCCAGTCATCTCTGTATTATTTGAATCAGAAGAGGGCAAGTTTTTTGTCTCTTCTGATGATCGCTCCTGGCTTGCCAGGCAGAACGGATAACGAAACGCCGGATTGCTTTCATCTGCAATCCGGCGTTTCTGACCTAAGCGATTCTTGCCAAATTGTTAAGAGATTTCTCTTCTTCCCTGCTTTTGTGGTTATTTCCCCAAGGCAAATTGCTCGCTGTCGGTGATCTTCAAATCGGTGGAGTAGAAGGCGGTGAGGGCCTGCACCATGTACTGAGAATCCTTCACACCTGCGGTCTCATAGGTCGAGTGCATGGCCAGCTGGGGCAGACCCACATCCACGGTGTGCAGAGACACCTGCTGGGTAGACAGGTTGCCCAAGGTACTCCCCCCTGCCATATCGCTGCGGTTGGCAAAGGTCTGCACGGGGACCTGGGCGTCCTTGCACAGCTGCATGAATATGGCGGCGCTGATGCCATCGGTGGTGTACTTCTGGTTGGCGGAGAACTTCACCACAACGCCCCGGTTTAGGTACACGCAGTTCTCCGCATCGGTTTTCTCCGGGTGATTGGGGTGGACAGCGTGGGCGTTGTCGCAGGAAACCATAAAGCTCTTGGCCACCGCACAGCAGTATTCCTGGGCGTTAAAGCCCAACGAGGCGTGGATGCGCTGGAGTACATCCCGCAGGAAGGTGGACAGAGCTCCCTGCTTGGTGCCGGAGCCCACCTCCTCGTTGTCGAAGCAGGAGAACACATTGACGCCGTGGGGGTTCTCCCCCTGCAAGAAGGCCTTGAGCGAGGTGTAGGCACACTGGAGATCGTCCAGGCGGGGGGACGAGATGAACTCCTCCTCTGCTCCCCACATACTGGGTGCTACCCGGGGATAGAGGTAGAGGTCACTTCCCACCACGTCCTCGGGCTGCACCCCCAACTCCTTGGCAATCAGCGCAGCATAGCTGTTCTCACTGCACTCTCCGGCGGAAAACAGGGGCAGCATATCCACCTGCTGGTTAAACTTCATCCCAGCGTTGACCTCCCGGTTCATATGGATGGCTACATTGGGGATGAGGAGCAAATCCCGGTCAATGTTCAGCAGCCGGGTGGAGATTTGGTTGCCCTGGCGCACCAACACACGTCCAGCCAGGGACAGAGGCCGGTCCATCCAGCTGGCGCAGATCATGCCGCCGTATCCTTCGGTATTGAGCTGCAAGTAACCGCCCTTGCCCTTGAGCTCCGCCTGGGCCTTCACCTTATAGCTGGGGGAGTCGCTGTGGGAGGCGGTAATCTGGAAGTGGTAGTTGTCCAAATCCTCCCCCACACGAAAGGCAATGATGGAAGAACCGTTGCGGGTGGTGTAGTATTTCCCGCCCTTGACCACCGCCCAAGGCTGGCACTCGCTGAGCTTCTGATACCCGGCCTCTTCCAAGATACGGGCCATTTCCGCCACTGCATGGAAGCAGCTGGGGCTATTTTGAATGAAATGTAACACCTCACGGGATGTCTGTTGATACATGGTTGTATTCCTCCTAGAAATCGCTTTCCTCCATTATACTCGATTTTAGGAGATTTTCAACGATGGGCAGGAAAAAGCCGGAGCACTTGACGCGCTCCGGCTTTTCTGTTGCGTGAGATTACTCCGCCCAGCTAATGGCGGACACGGGGCAAGAATCCACAGCTTCCTGCACCTGGCTCCGGTTCTCCTCCGTGGCCTCCTGGTACGCCTCCGACTTTCCCTCATCGTTCAGACGAAATACATCGGGGCAAGTGCCACAGCACAGTCCGCAACCAATACACAGATCCTGATCTACCACTGCTTTCATTGCTAACACCTCCTCGTTCAAAATACAACCACCAACAGCATCTTGAATGCCTCTTGCCCATACACAGCATGCGGATGCCCTGCGGGCATCACAATGGATTCTCCCTCATGGAGCAGATAGTCCTCTCCATCAATGGTAATCCTTCCCACGCCATCCAGGCAGGTGACGAAGGCATCCCCACCCGACGCATGGGTGCTGATCTCCTCTCCCTGCGCAAAGGAGAACAGCGTGATACTCACCGCGTCGTTCTGAGCCAATGTCTTGCTGACCACCTGGCCCTCCTGATAAGAAATCTGTTCTTTCAAAACCAGCACCTCAGATTTGCTGATGTTTTTCATCTTGACATTCATCCCAATAACCTCCTATATGCGATGCTGCCGTTTTACTCCTGGAGTCCAAACATCATCCGACACAGAGTCTGTCCTGTCTTTGTCTTAAAAACGCGATACATGGTCTCTCGTACGGTTTCCGGCCCCATATTGTCCTCATAAAAGTTGACCAAAAAATCCGCCTCAACCAAAATCTGATAGTCCATGCCCTGAATTTGGTCATAGGAGTGGTGATGGGCCACCAGATAGCAAATTCGTTCCACATCTTCCTGGGGCAGCTGGAATTCTTCCAACAGCGCCCGGGCATAGGTAGGGCCTTCTTTTTCTTGCATCGTTCCGTCGCATCGTCCGTACTTCTCCTTGCACGGTCCAATCCCGATGTCGTGTACCAATGCTGCACACTCCAGAACAAACTGCGTATGCTCGTCCAGCTGCTCTCCTCTGCCGATAAGTTGGGCAAACCGATGCACTTTCAAAAAATGCTGAATTCTCTTGGCACTGCCCTGATCATGGGCCATCATTTTGTAAGTGATTTGATCCATTTTTTCATATGGTTCCATGTATAACGCCTCACTTAACCTTAGCTATATGTAGTGTACACCATCTCACGCCAAAAATCTGTTGTTTTTCCAACAAAAAGTACATTTTTCTGGCATCGCACACAAAATGAGTCCGCCTTACCTCCAACGGTGTGAAGGTAAGGCGGATGAAGGATATTTAAGCGTTTTCCCCGAAGAAGAGCTTCATATCCTCTTCCACGCTGCCAATCCCGGCAATGCCGAAGTTGTCCACCAGCACCTTAGCCACGTTGGGGCTGAGGAAGGCAGGGAGAGTGGGACCCAGATGGATGTTCTTCACCCCCAGGTACAGAAGTGCCAGCAGCACAATGACCGCCTTCTGCTCATACCAGGCGATGTTGTAGATGATGGGCAGGTCGTTGATGTCGTCCAGGCCAAACACTTCCTTGAGCTTCAGGGCGATGACAGCCAGAGAATAAGAGTCATTGCACTGACCGGCGTCCAGCACCCGGGGGATGCCACCGATGTCGCCCAGGGGCAGCTTGTTGTACTTGTACTTGGCACAGCCCGCGGTGAGGATCACAGTGTCCTGGGGCAGAGCCTTGGCAAACTCCGTGTAGTAGTCCCGGCTCTTGGCTCGTCCATCGCAGCCAGCCATGACCACGAACTTTTTGATGGCCCCGCTCTTCACGGCCTCTACCACCTGGTCGGCCAGGGCCAGCACCTGGGCGTGGGCAAAGCCGCCCACAATCTCGCCGGTCTCGATCTGGGTGGGAGGGGCACACTTCTTGGCACGCTCAATGATGGCAGAAAAGTCCTTCTGCTCTCCTACCTCGCCGGGGATGTGGGTGCAGCCGGGATAGCCAGCGGCTCCGGTGGTGTACATGCGATCCTTGTAGCTGTCCTTGGGGGGCACAATGCAGTTGGTGGTCATAAGGATGGGGCCGTTGAAGGACTCAAACTCCTCCTTCTGCTTCCACCAGGCATTGCCGTAGTTGCCCACAAAGTTGGGGTACTTCTTGAAGGCGGGATAGTAGTGGGCGGGGAGCATCTCAGAGTGGGTGTACACATCCACGCCGGTGCCCTGGGTCTGCTCCAGCAGCATCTCCAGATCCCGCAGGTCGTGGCCGGAGACCAGAATGCCGGGGTTCTTGCCTACGCCGATGTTCACCTTGGTGATTTCGGGATTGCCATAGGCGGAGGTGTTGGCCTTGTCCAGCATGGCCATACCTGCCACACCGTGCTTGCCCGTCTCCATGGTCAGGGCCACCAGGTCCTCCACGGTGAGGCTGTCGTCCAAGGTCGCGGCCAGAGCCCGCTGCAAGAAGGCGTCCACCTCCTGGTCGTCTTGGAGCAGCACATTGGCGTGCTTGGAGTAGGCAGACAAACCCTTGAGCCCATAGGTAATCAGCTCCCGCAGAGAGCGGATGTCCTCGTTTTCGGTGGACAGCACGCCCACAGTCTTGGCCTTCTCCTCCCAATCCCCAGATCCATCCCACAGGGCAGCCTCGGGCAGACCCTGGGTGGTACTTAACTGGGCCAGCAGCTTGGCCTTCTCCTCCAGAGTGGCCCGGATGCGGGTCTCAATGCTCTCCTTGTCAAAGTTGGCATTGGTAATGGTGATAAAGAGGTTGAGGGTAATCAGGTGATTGATGACAGGGGAGACTTCCTTCCCCTCTCCCCGCAGAGCGGTGGTGACGGCAGAAATACCCCGGCTGACGTACACCAGCAAATCCTGCATGGCGGCCACGTCGGGCTGCTTGCCGCACACACCCACCATGGTGCAGCCACGGCACCCGGCGGTCTCCTGACACTGATAGCAAAACATCTTCTGTTCCATGTTAGAATGTCCTTTCGTCGTTTTCCAGCCAGCTGATGGCCGTCACAGGACAGGAGTCAATGGCCTCCTGCACCGGCGACAAGGTCTCCTCTGTGACGGTCTGGTACACGCCGGACTTTCCGTCCGCTCCCATCCGAAATACTTTGGGACACAAGCCCACGCATACCCCACATCCGATACACAGATACTGATCCACGGTCGCATTCATACAAAGCACCTTCTTTCCAGTTGATGCCTTTAGAATGCCACAGCAGCCAGCGTCTTAAACCTTCCTCGCTGTGTGAAGCATCCTATCACATTCCGGCGGGCAATTCCGTTGTTATAACAACATTTTCAAGAAACAAAAAATACCAGGTGGGGCAAAGAAGCCCCACCTGACCAGCCATCTTATTTCACGTCCGGGCAGCAGACAAAATCCGAGTCCATATAATGGGCAAACGTCTGCACCTGGAATTTCCGCGGGGCGCACAAACTGGCGCCATCCTCCGGCACCGCAAAGCGCACACACCGCACCAACACATCCCGGCATCCTGTGCCCTGGTGCGCTGGGATGGTAAGCACCTTCACCCCACGGGTCTGCTTCTCCTCTTTGGGCCCAACCTCAGTGAGAATCACCGCCAGAGATACCCGGCGGTGGGGACAGACATTCTTCACGGTTACATCCAACTGGAGAATCCGCCCCACAGAATCCAGGGTAATCTCCCCGGCATCTACCACCACGGAATCGGTGCACCCCTCCACCGTAACATCCACAGGGGTGGGGCAAGGCTCAGGCTGAATCACCACATCACAGGATACCCGCACGGTGGGAGCCGGAAACACCACCAAATTGCCCTGTGTGTCGCTATACTGGACGGACTGGTTGACCAGTTTCAGTCCTCCGGTGTCGCTGCGGTGGCGCACCAAGAAGGACAAGGTGGCACTCTCCACCCCGCTGACCCCCAAACTATCCATACGCCAAGTCAGTTTGGTATCGGACCCCTGCTCCACCGTTCCTTTGGTGGGGGGCAGAATCTCTTTGATTTCAAAGTCCGGGTTTACCTCCTCCACAATCTTTAGATCGGTGGCCCCAGGCTTGGTGAGGTTGGCAGCCAGTTCGGCAAAAATTTCCTCCAAGTCCGCCGGTGTGGGGGCAATGGCCACATGGATGGAATCCGGGTCCGTGGCCCAGTTGTTCAGCGCACTCACATCCAGCCCATCCGATCCCACCAGGCCGATGCAGTAGATGATGATGCCTTTGGCCCGAGCCTGGGCTGCAATGGGGGCAGGAGGCAGGCCTGCGGTGGTGTTCCCATCGGTGAACATCACCATAACCTTCACTGGGTTGGTTCCCGTCTCCAACAGCTGGGTGGCCTGGGCAAAGGCATCCCCGTGGTTGGTACTTCCTCCTGCGGTCAGGGCATTTACCGCCCCCTTCAGATCCGCCACCGAGGCAGTCATGGCGGTATCTTGCCGAGCGGTGGAGGCAAAGCTCACTACCCCCATGCGAGTGCCGGAGCCCAATTCTCCGCTCCCTCCACCATCGGCGGTAGCCTCCTGTATAATATCAATAAACGTGTTGGCCCCTTCCTTCAATGCCGCCAGCGGCGCTCCCGTCATGCTGCCAGAGCGATCCAGCACCAACACAATATCTGTGGGGTTCTCGATGATGTCCGGGGCTGCCGTGAGTGCCAGCGTTACCTTGAGTACGCCATCACACCCAATTTGCTCCCGATCCACCACCTTGTTCGAACTGGTAATTCCCATCTGGACATCCTCCTTCCAGGGGTACATCCCCCGTACCAGTCTATGCCAGCGAGAATTTTTTGCCTGCCCCAATGTGCTGGGCCAAGCAGTCAACCCCAGATGTTCTCCTCAATATGTACGAATCGCCTGCACCAGCCGCGCGACTCGTTCGGCGGTAGAAGCCAAATAATCATGACTATTCTCCATGGCATTCTCCAGGGTAATGGGACCAGGTGCCGTGGAAAAGATGGCGTCAATGCCGTACTCGTAGACCCGCTCCGCCCCAGGACCAATGCCGCCTACAATCGCCACCACCGGAATGTTTCGCTGGGCCTTCACCCGCTGCGCCACCCCCACCGGGGTTTTCCCGCAAATGGACTGCCCATCCATGCGGCCCTCCCCGGTGAGCACCAGGTCAGCATCGGCAATGCGCCCATCAAAGCCCACCGTGTCCAACACGGTGGTGATCCCGGAACACATTCGGGTGTTGCCTAAGAGGAGCAGCCCGGCCCCCAGGCCGCCCGCCGCACCGGCTCCCGGAATCTCTGCCACATCCTGTCCCGTGCAGGTCAGCCCTACCTTTGCAAAATGGGCCAAATTTTGATCCAACTGCCGAACCATCGCATCATCTGCCCCCTTTTGAGGCCCGTACACCGCCGAGGCCCCTTGGGGCCCACACAGGGGATTGGTGACATCACAGGCCGCCACAATGGGTGTGTTTTCCAGCCTGGGGTCAAGGCCACTCAAGTCCATATGCACCAGCTTGTCCAGTGCGCCGCCCCCCGGCGGCAAACTCCGCCCTTGGACATCCAGCAACTTTCCCCCCAGAGCCTGTATCATACCGGCCCCGCCGTCATTGGTGGCGCTGCCGCCCAGCCCCAGCACCATCCGGCTGCATCCGGCATCCAATGCCGCTGCCATCAACTGTCCCGTTCCATAGGTTGTCGTACGCATGGGGTCACGTTGTTCCGGGACCACCAACGGCAAACCGCTGGCCGCTGCCATTTCAAGAATGGCTGTGCCGTCCTCCAGCAGAGCAAATTCCGCCTGCACCGTTTCGCCCAGCGGCCCCATCACCGGAACACGAATCCTGCGCCCCGGCACACTGTGCAGAAAGGCGTCCACCGTTCCTTCCCCGCCATCTGCAACCGGAATGCCGTCAATGACTGCGCTGGGCCACACCCGGCGGATTCCCTCTGTCAGAAAAGACACCACCTGGACAGCACTGACGCTGCCCTTAAAGGAGTCACAGGCAATGACAACTTTCATAAACATCCTCCCTCTTGTTCCATTCGTGTGGGACCGTCCAGGCTCCGGCAACATCACATTTTGCTCCTGGACCGCATCTCAACCACAGTATAACACCACATCCTTGGCCCCTCAAGACCTGACTCCGCCCCAATTTTCCATTAAGAAACCCTTGCGCAAGTTCCCCACATGTGATATAGTTTGCTTAGGGTAACCACCCGCATTCTTTTTTGCACAAGATGTTAGCATATGCTAACATTATTTTTTGTGTTTTTTGTTAGCCTCGGCTAATCGAAAGGAGATTGAATTCCCATGATGATGGACAAACGGCTGCTGGGCATGGTGCCGGACAGCAAAAAATTTATTGCCGGCAATGTGATCTGCCAGTGGATTTCCATGGTGGCCAACGCGGCTCTGGTGTTCACCCTGGGCTGGCTGCTGGAGCAGCTGCTGATGGGGCAACCGGTGCAGAAAACACTCCCCTGGGTGGCTGGGATTGCCCTGGCAGCCCTGGTGGTGCGGTGGTTTTCCCTGCGCACCGCCGCTTCCATGAGCCACCTGGCCTCCCGGCAGGTCAAGGGCACGCTGCGCCGTACACTCTTTGAGAAATTGTACACCTTGGGGGCCTCCTACCGCCAGCGCACCTCCACCGCCCAGGTGGTACAGGTAGCGGTGGAAGGAATCGATCAGCTGGAAATTTACTTTGGCTCCTATCTGCCTCAGTTCTTTTATAGCCTGCTGGCTCCTGTGACCCTATTTCTCTTTTTGGCCCCCATCAGCCTGACCTGTGCCGTGGTGCTGCTGGTGTGCGTCCCCCTTATCCCCGTGGCCATTGCAGCGGTGCAGACCTTTGCCAAAAAGCTGCTGGCCAAGTATTGGGGCAAGTACACCAGCCTGGGGGATCACTTTCTGGAAAACTTGCAGGGCCTGACCACCTTAAAAATTTATCAGGCGGATGAGGCCCGCCAGGAGGAAATGGCCCAGCAGGCGGAGGAGTTCCGCAAGGTCACCATGAAGGTGCTCACCATGCAGCTCAATTCCATTGTCATTATGGATCTCATTGCCTATGGCGGGGCCGCCCTTGGGGCTATTTTGGCCCTGCTCCAGCTCTCCCAAGGGCACATCACCCCCGCCGGGTGCTTTGCTATTATTTTACTCTCCGCCGAATTTTTCCTCCCCATGCGGCTGCTGGGCAGCTTTTTCCATGTGGCCATGAACGGCATGGCAGCGGCGCAGAACATCTATGCCCTGCTGGATTTGGAGGTGCCCACACCTCCCACCGAAACCCTGGAGGGTGATTTCACCCTGGAGTGCCGAGACGTGACCTTCTCCTATGATGGACAGCGGCCCATTCTCCAGGGAGTGAACCTGACCATCGCCCCCGGCTCCCTCACTGCGGTGGTGGGCGAGAGCAGCTGCGGCAAGTCCACCCTCTCCGCCCTACTCATGGGGCGCAACCAAGGGTATGGGGGCCATATCACCCTGAGTGGAAAAGAGCTGTCCTCCATCTCCGAGGACAGCCGCATGGCCCACTGCACCTACATCGGACACCGCAGTTGCCTCTTCAAAGGCACCGTGCGGGACAATCTGCTGCTGGCAGACCCCCACGCCTCCGACGATGCCCTGTGGGCCGTGCTGGAGCAGGTGAACCTGGCCCCCTTCCTCCGTGGCGAGCAGGGATTGGACACCCCGTTGCAAGAGGGCGGCAGCAATTTCTCCGGCGGTCAACGCCAACGCCTGGCCCTGGCCCGGGCACTTTTGCACAACAGTCCCATGTACATCTTCGACGAGGCCACCTCCAACGTGGATGTGGACAGCGAAAATGAGATTATGGAGCAAATCCACCGTCTCTCCCGCACCCACACGGTGCTGGTCATCTCTCACCGTCTGGCCAATGTGGCTGGGGCGGATGACATTTTTGCCATGGCAGAGGGCAGAGTGGTGGAGCACGGCTCCCACCAAAAGCTGCTGGAGCAGGGCGGGTTATACGCCCGTCTGTGGCAACAGCAACAAGAATTGGAGACTTACACTCAGGAGGTGGCTTCTGCATGAAAAACCGCAGCAATTTGGCCTGTATGGCCCGCCTCATCACCCTGGTGGGCCCTCTCACCGGCGTGATGTTGGCGGCCATTTTTCTGGGGGTGCTGGGCTTTCTCGCCGCCACCCTCATCCCAGTGTTGGGCGGGGTGGGTATTCTTTCTGTCCTAAACGGCTGGGATACTCTCCCTTTGATTTTCCTGTTTGCTGCTCTGTGCGCCCTGCTGCGGGGCGTGTTCCGCTACGGAGAGCAGACCTGCAACCACTACATTGCCTTTAAGCTTCTGGCCATTTTGCGTCAAAAGGTCTTTGTCGCCCTGCGTCGCCTAGCCCCCGCCAAGCTGGACGGGCGGGACAAGGGAGACTTGATTTCCGTCATCACCTCGGACATTGAACTGTTGGAGGTCTTTTATGCCCATACCATTTCCCCTGCCGCCATTGCACTGGTGATGAGCCTCATCACCGCTGCCTTTTTGGCCTGGTTCCACTGGTCCTTCGGCGTTCTGGCCCTTTTGGCCTACGCCACGGTGGGGATTCTCCTCCCCGTGCTGGCCTCCCGCCGCTCCGGGGACACCGGCAACCTCATGCGCCAAAAGGCGGGGCAGCTCTCCGCTTTTGTGCTGGAAAGCCTGCGGGGCATGGATGAGACCATCCAGTACCACGGACAGCAGCAGCGGCTGGAGGAACTGGAGGCCCGCACGGACGACCTGAGCGGCGCACAGCGCACCATGAGCCGCATCACCGGCACCAACACCGCTGTTACCCACACTGTTATCTGGATGTACGACCTGGCTCTGCTGGCCCTGGGGCTGGTGCTTCTGGAGCAGGGACAGGTGGACTTTGGCGGGGTGCTTCTCCCCCTCATCACCCTCATGTCCTCCTTTGGCCCGGTGGTGGCCCTAGCCAACCTGGGTGCCACCCTGCAAAGTACCTTCGCCGCCGCGCGCCGGGTGCTGGACATTTTGGATGAGGCCCCGGTGGTGGAGGAGGTCAGCGGACGGACTGCCACCCACTTTGACGGGGCTACCTGCCAGAACCTCACCTTCTCCTACGGGGGAGAGACCATTCTGGACGGTTTGACCCTGGCCTTTCCCAAGGGGAAGGTGGTGGGCATTGTGGGCCGCAGCGGCTCAGGTAAGTCCACCCTGCTCAAGCTGCTCATGCGGTTCTGGGATCGCCAAGGCGGGGATGTGGCCATCTCGGGCCGGGACGTGCGAGAGGTCAACACCGCCGACCTGCGTGCCATGGAGGGGTACATGACCCAGGACACCGACCTATTCCACGACACCATTTTAAAAAACATCCTGCTGGCCCGCCCTGATGCCACCCGGAAGGAAGTTGAGGCAGCCTGCAAAAAGGCCTCCATCCACGACTTCATCCTCACCCTGCCCCAGGGGTATGACACCCCCGTGGGCGAATTGGGGGAAACCCTCTCCGGGGGTGAGCGGCAGCGGCTGGGCCTGGCCCGGGCCTTCCTCCACAACGCCCCCTTCCTGCTTCTGGATGAGCCCACCAGCAATCTAGACAGTCTCAACGAGGCAGAAATTCTCCGCTCCCTCCACCGGGAGCGGGCACAGCGCACCGTGATCCTGGTCAGCCACCGCCGCTCCACCATGGGCATTGCCGACGAGGTACACTCGGTGGAGCACGGGAGGTTGAGCTGATGGCCCGAAATGTGGAAGAAAAACGTCTGCGGGAAAAAGAGGTGGTGGGTCAGATGATCGCCATTTACTGTCACGGCAACCACCACACCCCCGCCGGGCAGCTGTGTCCCCACTGCGCCGCCTTAAAGGCTTACGCCATGGAGCGCAGCGACAAGTGCCCCTTTATGGAGCAAAAAACCTTCTGCTCCAATTGTAAAGTACACTGTTACCGGGGCGAAATGGCCACCCAAATCCGGCAAGTCATGCGCTACGCCGGTCCCCGGATGCTCCTCCACCACCCCATCATGGCCCTGCGCCATGTGTGGGAGAGTGCCAAAGAAAAAAGACAACAAAACAGGAGATGATGCCGATATGAAAAAAGTGCTCTATGCGATTTTGGGTTGCTTCGGGTTGGCACTGGGCGCCGTTGGCGCGGTGCTCCCTCTGCTCCCCGCCTTTCCCTTCCTGATGTTGGCCGCCTACTGCTTTGCCCGCAGTTCCCAGCGGCTGCACCACTGGTTTACCTCCACCAAGCTGTATAAAAACAACCTGGAGAGCTTCGTCAAGGGCCGTGGCATGACCTGGGGCACTAAAATCCGCATCATGGTCACCGTCACCCTGGTCATGTCCATCGGATTTTTCATGATGGGAAACGTGCCGGTGGGCCGCATCATTCTGGGCTGTGTGTGGCTGTTTCACATTCTCTTGTTTCTCTTTGGCATCAAAACCCTCTCCCCCGCCCAGGCGGAGCACTATCGAAAGTTGGACGAGGAGGCCTCCAAGGCTTAAAAATCTACCCCGTGTGCCATAAAAAATATGGCATACGGGGCTTTCTCATTGACTAATTTTCTATTTCTCTGCATAAAATACCCACAACGGAGGTGCTGGGAATGAGTCAAAAACTGCGTGAACTGATTTTGTGCCTTGCCGTACCCCTGGCGGTGGGAGGTCTGTCTGCCTACCTGTCCATGGGGGCTATGGAGGAGTTCGAGGCCTTAAACCAGCCGCCCCTCTCTCCCCCCGGCTGGCTGTTCCCAGTGGTATGGACGGTGCTCTTTCTCCTTATGGGCATTGCCTCCTATCTGGTGGTGCGTGCCCAGGCCTCTCAGAACATCACCAAAAAGGCACTGATCTTCTACGGCATCCAACTGGGGCTGAATTTCTTCTGGACCATTCTTTTTTTCAACCTGGGGCTCCGTCTGGTGTCTTTTTTCTGGCTGATTTTGCTGTGGTGTATCATTCTGCTCACCACCCTGCAATTTGCCGCCATTCGACGTCAGGCTGGATACCTCATGCTGCCCTATCTGCTTTGGGTAATCTTCGCAGGGTATCTCAACCTCGGTGTCTATTGGCTAAACCGATAAAAAAGGTCTGAAACCACAAGGTTTCAGACCTTTTTCCTTTGATATTGGACATTTGTAACACCAAAACAGCTCCCACATTATATTCTGTTTTATGTATTTTATTATTGACCAACATATGATACAATAATAAATATGATGATACAAGACAAGGAGAATTAAATGAAACTGGTATTAAGCGATCGGAATTTAGATGTTTTTCAGGAACATCATCCCACGTTCGACTTTATTGATTTGTCCAAATTACAGATTAGCAACTGTGTTGGATGTTTTGGCTGCTGGACAAAGACTCCTGGAAAATGCGTCATACGCGATGATGCAGTCAACGTTTATCCTCGTATTGCGGCGAGTGATCGAATCATGTATGTCAGCAAGCTTCAATATGGCGGTTACGATACCGTCATGAAAACCATGCTGGAACGCAGCATTCCCGTGCAGCAGGCATTCATCCGTTTGCTGCACGGGGAAACACACCATATTCAGCGCAATGTCGTTCCCAAAGAAGCCGTCATCATTGGCTACGGAAACACATCGTCCGAAGAGAAACAAATCTTCCGTCACCTTGTGGAACGTAATGCAAAAAATATGTGCTTTGAACGTTATCAAGTTAAGTTTGTTGCGGAAAACGAAGTCGAACAGGCAGTCAGAAATGAGGTGGCAGTATGGGAAACGTAATGATAATCAATGCCAGCCCACGGGCTCCCAAGTCAAACTCCAAAGAATACGCCAAACTATTTGCACAATATTGTCAATTGCAGACAGAATATTGTGAAGTCAAAAAGTCCAATCATTTGGAGCTCTGTCATATGATGGCGGGCTTTTCGGATGTTCTATTTGTATTTCCCCTTTATGCGGACAGCATTCCTGTGACGCTTCTCAATTTTCTAAAAACGCTGGAGGCGAATCTGCCTCAGACCAAACCGACCATATCTGTCATGATCAATTGTGGTTTTATTGAGCCGCAGCAAAATGACACTGCCGTTGCAATGTTACAGCTTTTTTGTAGAAAGAATGGGTTTCCATTTGGTTCAGCCTTCAAAATTGGGAGCGGAGAGGCCATTTTAACTACACCCTTTCGGATATTTTTGAAAGCAAAAATGAAGAAATTTTCCACCTCTATTCAGAATCGCAAATACGGCACTTTTCAAGTAACGATGCCCATTTCAAAAAGAATGTTTATTGCAGCCTCGTCTTCATATTGGGAAAATTACGGAAAGAAGCATGGCATATCCAAAGAGGAAATGTCCACAATGCAAATTGAATAACTCTATTTCGTTGGTAAGTTTTTGCACAATCGCATGTTAGTCAGAAATTCAAAAATCTGAATCGAGGATACTTTGAAATCATCCTTGTGGTCGTTTATTCCACCAAGCGGGAAACCAGAAATGGTTTCCCGCTCTTTCTTTGAATCCAGATTTGGCAAAAGGAAAGACCTGAAACCGTTTGGTTTCAGGCCTTTTTGGTGGAGATAAGCGGGATCGAACCGCTGACCTCTTGAATGCCATTCAAGCGCTCTCCCAGCTGAGCTATACCCCCATATTCACTTGCATTCCCTGCGGAACGAGTGTTAGTATACTTCATGGTGCGACAAATGTCAATGCTTTTTTTCAAAAAAAACGAAAAAACTTTTCCATCCCTCTGAGGATACACGTTCGATCTCAGTACACACCATGGAATATCTCATCTGGGCAGCGATGTATGTGGGGACGTTGTCGTGATCTAAGGTCGAAACGGTGTGTGTCCGAGAGTGTCAGGCCTGCACCGCCTAGACCGGCTGACATACTCCCTCTGCGTCTGCTCTCGATACGAACAGAGAGCCCCACTTTGGCTGTCGCTAGATGTACATGATGGAGAACATCAAAGAGAGCATCCGGTATTTAAAATCTTTTTTAAAAACTTTCAAAAAACCGTTGACAAACGCGCTGCTCTTTGGTATACTCACATTCGTTCCGCAAGGGACGCGCAAGTGAATATGGGGGTATAGCTCAGCTGGGAGAGCGCTTGAATGGCATTCAAGAGGTCAGCGGTTCGATCCCGCTTATCTCCACCAAAAAGAAGGATACGCGGAAAGCGTGTCCTTCTTTTTCATTCCCATAGATTATGTGAAAAACTCAACGGGAGCAGCCGGTTCCGAGGAGGGCTTCGACATCCGCAAGCTCATCCCTGCTCCCACCAATACCGAGGAGGATGCCGGTCCCTACATCACCATGGACTTGTGCTATGCCTCCGACCCCGAGACCAAAGCGTGGGCCATCACCATTCACCGCCTCTGCCTGCAAAGCAAGGATGAAATTTTCATCTACTTTGTGCCCGGCACCCGCCACTTGGCATGTTCCGAGAAAAGGCCGAGGCCATGGGCAAGTCTCTCCCCATCTCCATCAGTGTGGGCGTGAACCCCGCCATTGAAATTGGCTACCCGCTTCGAGCCTCCCACAACTCCCTTGAGCTACAACTGCTGATATGGTTCCGGCCATGATTTTGGTGATGCCCCTGTCTGCCCTCTGGGTCAGCTACATTATGCCCCTGGTTTCTTAAGCGTCGTTTCCCTCATCAAGATGAAACGGGATGCAGCTTTTTACGGCTGCATCCCGTTTCGTTTGTGGGAGAAGGCGGCCTTTTTCAAGGCTTTTCTAAGCCATTTATAAGTTGCTGTATCCCATCAGGGAGGTATCCACCGCCCGGGCAGCCTCCCGGCCCTCAGCGATGGCCCACACCACCAGAGACTGGCCCCGGTGCATATCCCCGGCCGTGAACACCCGGTCTATGCTGGTCTGGTATTCACCGGGCCGGGTGCTGACGTTGGTACGTCCATCCCGCTCCACACCAAAGGCCTGAGTCACATACTCCTGGCTGCCCAAAAAGCCTGCTGCAATCAGCACCAGATCTGCGGCCACCTCCACTTCGCTGTCCGGCACCGGCACCATCTGCATCCGCCCACTGGCCTCGTCCCGTTTGGCCTCCAGGCTCACCAGCACCGCCGCGCACACTCTTCCCTGCTTATCCTTTTTCAATTCCTTTACCGTCGTCTGATAGCGACGGGGGTCTTCGCCAAATACCGCAATGGCCTCCTGCTGTCCGTAGTCGGTTTTCAACACTCTGGGCCACTGCGGCCAGGGATTATTCGGGGTACGGGCCTCTGGGGCCTTGGGCATCATCTCCAGCTGCGTCACCCCTGCCGCCCCCAGTCGAATGGCCGTGCCCACACAGTCGTTGCCCGTGTCACCGCCGCCGATGACCAGCACCTGTTTGCCCTTGGCCAGATGGGTGGGAACCTTCTGGAAGTCGCTGTCTAACAGTGCCTTGGTCACCAGGCTGAGAAAATCCACGGCAAACATCACGCCCTTGGCCTCCCGGCCCGGTACGGCCAAATCCCGGGGCTGGCTTGCCCCGCAGGCGAGAATGACCCGGTCATACTGAGCCAACAGCTCCTGCGCCGTCACGGTGCGGCCCACATCCACATTGCACCGGAACTCCACCCCCGCCTGCTCCATCAGGGCAATGCGGCGGTCAATGACCTTTTTGTCCAGCTTCATGTTGGGGATGCCGTAGCGCAGCAACCCACCGGGGCGATCACTGCGCTCAAACACCGTCACCCAGTGGCCACGCCCATTGAGCATCCAGGCCGCGGACAACCCCGCAGGACCACTTCCCACAATGGCCACTCGCTTTCCAGTGCGTACTTTGGGGGGCTCGCCGCTGACCAAACCGTGGGCAAAGGCGTACTCGATCACCTGCCGCTCATTGTCCTTGGTGGTCACCGGCTCGCTGTATTCTCCGCAGGTACAGGCCGCCTCACACAGGGCAGGACACACCCGGGAGGTGAACTCTGGCAGACAGTGGGTGCGGCTGAGGCGAATATAGGCCTGCTCCCAGTTGCCGTGGTACACCAGATCGTTGATCTCCGGCACCAGGTTGTGCAGGGGGCAACCAGAGGCCATTCCGCCAATCATCATCCCGGACTGGCAGAAGGGAACGCCGCAGTCCATGCACCGTGCCCCTTGCAATTGCTGTTGTTGTGGGGTAAGGACGGTGTGGAACTCCTCAAAGTTTTGAATGCGCTCCAGAGGTGGGACAGAAGGCCCGTTCTGTCGCTGATATTCCATAAATCCTGTGGGCTTTCCCATGTCCATCAACCTTCCTTTCCTGCCACGCTGACGTAAAACGCCTCAATCTGCGCCTCTTCCCGGCTCATGCCCTGCTCCTCGAACTGGGCCGAGAGCTGCATCAGCTTTTTGTACTCCCCGGGAATGATCTTCTTGAACCGGGGCAGATAGCCGTCGAAATCGTTCAGCACCTGCTGCGCCTTCACCGAACCGGTGGCATCCACATGGGCTCTCAGCATTTGCCGCAGCTCCTCCCGGTCATATTTGCTCTCCACCTTTTCCATGAGTACCTGACCCTTGTTCACGTTGCGGTACAGGGCATTGTGCTCATCCAGCACATACACCACGCCTCCGCTCATTCCAGCTGCAAAGTTCTTGCCCGTGGGTCCCAGCACCACCACGCATCCGCCGGTCATGTACTCACAGCCGTGCTCGCCAACGCCCTCCACCACGGCACGGGCACCGGAATTGCGCACGCAGAACCGCTCACCGGCCATACCATTGATGTAGGCCTCACCAGATGTGGCGCCGTACAAAGCCACATTTCCGATGATGATATTTTCATGGGGCACATATTGCGCCTTTTGGGAAGGATATACCACCAGCTTGCCGCCGGAGAGTCCCTTTCCAAAGTAGTCGTTGCTGTCTCCCACCAGCTCCAAAGTGAGTCCCTGGGGGATGAAGGCGCCAAAGCTCTGCCCGCCCGCTCCTTGGCAATGAACCACAATGGTGTCCTGGGGCAGGCCATGGGGATGCCGACGGGTCAGTTCAGCCCCCAACAGGGTGCCAAAGCTGCGGTCTGTATTCACCAGATGGACGTCTACGCTATGCGCACGGCCCGTGGACAAGCTATCCTGCACCTTGGCACTCTTGAGCAGTACGCGCTCGTCCTTGGTGCGCTCCAGATGGAAGTCATAGGCGTGCTGTGGGTCAAAGACCGTCTGACTATCCGGAACCTGGGCCAGAATTCTGCTCAGATCCACCTTGGCAGCCATCCCGGTCAAGTCTGTTCTCTGGCGGAGCAGATCGGTACGGCCCACCATTTCATCCACCGTGCGCACGCCCAGCTTGGCCATGTACTCCCGCAATTCCTGAGCGATGAATCGCATGAAATTCTCCACATACTCGGGCTTTCCGGTAAATCGCTTGCGCAGTTCCGGGTTTTGGGTGGCCACGCCCATGGGGCAGGTGTCCAGGTTGCACACCCGCATCATGGCACAGCCCAAGGTGACCAGGGGCGCAGTGGCAAACCCAAACTCCTCGGCGCCCAACAGGGCTGCCACCGCCACGTCCTTCCCGCTCATCAGCTTGCCGTCCGTCTCAATGCGCACTCGATCCCGGAGATCGTTTTTCAACAGGGTCTGGTGGGTCTCCGCCAAGCCCAACTCCCAGGGAAGTCCCGCATCCAAAATGGAACTGAGGGGCGCCGCGCCGGTGCCGCCGTCGTACCCAGAAATCAAAATCACCTGTGCCCCCGCCTTGGCCACGCCGGCAGCCACGGTACCCACTCCGGCCTCAGACACCAGCTTTACCGAAATACGGGCGTACTTGTTGGCATTTTTCAAATCGTAGATGAGCTGAGCCAAGTCCTAAATGGAGTAGATGTCATGGTGGGGGGGCGGAGAAATCAGGCTCACCCCGGGGGTGGAGTGGCGGGTTTTGGCAATCCAGGGGTACACCTTCTGGGCGGGCAGATGTCCGCCTTCGCCCGGTTTGGCTCCCTGGGCCATTTTAATCTGAATCTCCTTGGCACTGACCAGATAGCGGCTGGTGACTCCAAAGCGGCCGCTGGCCACCTGCTTGATGGCAGAACTGCGGTCATGGTCGGTGCCCGCCGATTCCAGCCGCTCGTCGCTCTCGCCTCCCTCGCCGCTGTTGGACTTTCCGTGGAGATGGTTCATGGCCAGTGCCAATGCCTCATGGGCCTCTTGGGAGATGGAGCCGTAGGACATGGCACCGGTCTTGAAACGGGTGACAATGCTCTCTACGCTCTCCACCTCCTCCAGAGGTACACCCTGGGCAGGGTAGTTGAGTTCCATGAGACTGCGCAGAGTTCCATAGTTTTCCTGGTCTACCTGTGATGTGTAGGCCTGGAACAGCTGGTAGTCTCCGGTACGGGTGGACTGCTGCAGCAGGTGGATGGTCTGGGGATTGTACCGGTGCTCCTCTCCCTGGCTGCGCATCTTGTGACGGCCCACCGAGGGCAGGGTTAGATCCACCTCCAGCCCCAGGGGATCATACGCTTTGGAATGTTGGGCATCGGTCTGAGCTGCAATGTCCTCCAAGGTAATGCCGCCAATCCGGCTGACCGTCCCAGTGAAGTATGCGTCGATGACCTCCTGGCTGATGCCAATGCACTCGAAAATCTGACTGCCCTGGTAGGACTGAATGGTGGAAATCCCCATCTTAGAGGCAATCTTCACGATCCCCTGTAAGATGGCGTGGTCGTAGTCCTCCACCGCCGCATAGTAATCTTTGCTCAGCAGACCATCCTGCACCAGCTGAGCCACTGTGGCGTGGGCAAGATAGGGGTTGACGGCGCAAGCACCATAGCCCAAGAGGGCGGCAAAGTGGTGCACCTCCCGGGGCTCGCCGGACTCCAAAATCAGGGACATGGCCGTGCACTTCTTGGTCTTGACCAGATACTTGTGCACCGCCGACACCGCCAGCAGGGACGGAATGGCCACATGGTTTTCGTCCACACCACGGTCGGACAAAATCAAGATGGTAGCTCCATTGCGATATGCTTTATCCACCTGCACAAACAGCTGCTCCAGCACCCGCTCCATGGGCGTGTTTTTATAATAAAGGATGGAAACCGTCGCTACCTGGAATCCAGGGCGACTCATGGTTTTGATTTTCAGCAAATCCAGGTCGTTCAAAATGGGATTGTTGATCTTCAGCACCCGGCAATTCTCCGGCCGCTCCTCCAGCAGATTGCCGTTTTTCCCGGCGTAGACGGTGGTGGATGTGACGATTTTCTCTCGCACCGAGTCAATGGGAGGGTTGGTCACCTGGGCAAACATCTGCTTGAAGTAGTGAAACAGGGGCTGGTACTGCTTGGACAGTACCGCCAGCGGGGTATCAATCCCCATAGCTCCAATGGGTTCACTGCCATTGAGTGCCATGGAGCAGACGCTGTTTCGATACTCCTCATAGGTATAGCCAAAGGCAATTTGCAGCCGGGCGCAATATTCCCGGCTCAGGTGAGGCACCGGCTGGTTGGGCACCTTCAAGTCATGCAGTTCCACCAGGTTGCTGTCCAGCCACTCGCCATAGGGCTCTTTGTTGGCGTAACGCTCCTTCATCTCTTCGTCGGTGTACACACGGCCCTCCACCGTATTCACCAGCAACATTTTTCCGGGATGGAGCCGCTCTTTCTTCACAATTTCTTGCTCAGGGATGGGCAGCACACCCACCTCAGAGGAGAGAATGAGTCGTCCGTCGCGGGTGATATAGTACCGAGATGGGCGCAGTCCATTGCGGTCCAACACCGCCCCCATCACGTCACCGTCGGAGAACAAGATGGAGGCAGGGCCATCCCAGGGCTCCATCATGGTAGCATAGTACTGATAGAAGTCTTTGCGCTGTTGAGAAATGGTATCGTTGTGGCTCCAGGGTTCCGGAATGGCCACCATCACAGCCAAGGGCAGTTCCATGCCGCTCATCACCAAAAATTCCAAGGTGTTGTCCAGCATTGCCGAGTCAGAGCCATCAATGTGAATCACCGGAAGAACCTTGGTCAAATCATCCTCCGAAAATTCCGGGGTGGACATGGTCTCCTCCCGGGCCTGCATTTTGTCCGCGTTTCCACGGATGGTGTTGATCTCTCCGTTGTGAAGCATGAAGCGATTGGGATGGGCCCGCTCCCAGCTGGGATTTGTGTTGGTGGAGAAGCGGGAGTGCACCAGGGCAATGGCAGAGTCAAAGTCCTCATCCTGCAAATCCAAAAAGAAGGTCCGCAGCTGTCCCACCAAAAACATTCCCTTGTACACAATGGTCCGACTGGAGAGAGACGGGACATAGGTGTTGTCGTTGCTCTGCTCGAACACCCGGCGCGCCATATAGAGTTTCCGGTCGAAGGGCAGTCCCATTTCCACATCCTGGGGCTTTTTCACAAACCCCTGGTAAATGGCCGGCATACGCGCCAGAGCCTTCTCCCCCAGCACCTGGGGGGCGGTGGGCACCTTGCGCCAGCCCAAAAACTCCATCCCCTCCTTGGCCACAATGACCTCAAACATCTTCATGGCTTGGTTGCGCTTGAGTTCATCCTGCGGGAAAAAGAACATCCCCACGCCATACTCTCGTTCAGCCCCCAGGTCAATCCCCGCCCGGAGGCACACCTTATGGAAGAACCGGTGGCTGATCTGGACCAGAATGCCCACACCGTCCCCCGTCTTTCCCTGGCCATCCTTACCTGCTCGGTGCTCCAGGTTTTCCACAATATTCAGCGCATCCGCTACGATTTGATGATTCTTTCGGCCATGAATGTCCACAACAGCCCCGATTCCGCAATTGTCGTGCTCCAGTTGTGGGCAATACAGGGTTTGCATGGATTGCTTGGTCATAGTGACTCCCCCTTTGGAATGACTTTGAAAACGAACACAAGGGCGCCAAAGAATCCTCGGACCACCTTGTCCGCTGGATTTTTTGACACCCTTGTCCATTTCACATTCTGATTGCAGCTATCTTTCTGCATTGAGATTGTTTATTTCAGTAAAGTATACGATACCTCTGTCTGGATTGTCAACCCCAAACCTCACAAATGGCAAATTTCACAAACTCCTTCCAGAAATCGGCACTTCATTTTGCGTCATTTTTACCCTTGACGGAGGGGAAAAAGGGGCGTATTATAGGCCCATCCAACGGACAACGACGTCATGGAGCTTGCTTCTATGCCGTCGTTGTCCCTTTTTATTTTCTGGAGAGGATGGATGAACATGACCAACGTACCCACTTATTTTGGCTGCAAGGTATTTGACCAGCGCGTGATGAAGGCCCGCCTTCCCCAAGATATTTACCGCTCCCTGCGCTGCACCATGGAGGAGGGCACCCCCCTCAATTTGCCTGTGGCCAACGTGGTTGCTGCCGCCATGCGTGACTGGGCGGTGGAGCAGGGTGCCACCCACTTCACCCACTGGTTCCAGCCCATGACCGGGGTCACCGCCGAAAAGCACGACAGCTTCATCTCCCCTGCCCCCGACGGCGGTGTGATTATGGAATTTTCCGGCAAAGAACTAATCCGTGGTGAGCCGGACGCCTCCTCCTTCCCCTCCGGTGGTCTGCGGGCCACCTTCGAGGCCCGGGGCTACACCGCCTGGGACCCCACCTCCTACGCCTTCATCAAGGACCGTACCCTCTGCATTCCCACCGCATTCGTCAGCTACACCGGCGAGGCTCTGGACAAAAAGACCCCG
>CALXDO010000087.1 GCA_944387075.1 uncultured Oscillospiraceae bacterium
CTTTTGCCTGGCTCCACCGATATCGACGCTTACTCGTTCGTTATGAGCGGAGGGCAGATATCCATTCGGCCTTCCTTACCCTTGCGGTTGCTCTCATTGCCTTTAAGTTTTGTTAGGCACTCTTAGGACACCCGGCCACGCAGTAGCGGCAGGCGGTGCAGGGAATCAAATTCATGGAGTGGTAGATTTCCCGCACCTTATCAATGGCCTCCAGTTCCTTATCGTCCAGCGGACGGAAGTCCTTCATAAAGCTGATGTTTTCCTTCATCTGCTCCATACTGCTCATGCCAGAGAGCACCATCATCATGCCATCAAACCCGGCGGCATAGCGGATGGCATAGCTTGCGGCGGAACCGCCGCCCAGCTGATCCAGAACAGTCTGAGCCTGCTCCGGCAGATTTGCCAGAGTGCCACCTTTCACCGGCTCCATGACGATGACCGGCTTGCCGTATTTGCGACAGACCTCATAGCATTTGCGGCTCTCTACGGCTGGGTCCTCATAGTCCAGATAGTTGAACTGGATCTGTACCACTTCCACCTGGGGGTACTCGGTCAAAATCTGTTCCAGTACCTCCGCCCGGTCATGGAAAGAGATACCGAAGTGCCGGATTTTGCCTTCCGCCCTCAGTTCCAGCGCTGTCTCATAGGCCCGGCATTTCTTAAAATAGGAGAAATTGTCTGCTCCTTGGGCGTGCATCAGATAGAAATCAAAATAATCCACGCCACAGGCTTCCAACTGGCTATGAAACAGAGGGCGGATGTCCTCCTGCTTTTTGAAGAAAAAGTTGGTGAGCTTATCCGTGAGGATATATCGGTCACGGGGATAACGGCTGGTCAGACAGGTTTTCAAAGCACCCTCGCTCTTGCCGTTCAGATAGCCATGGGCCGTATCAAAGTAGTTGAAGCCGTTTTCCAGAAAGGTATCCACCATCCGGCAGGTCTGTTCTGTATCCACTTCGCCGTTTTTCAGGGGTAGACGCATACACCCAAAGTCAAAATTCTTTTTGATGTTTTCCATGCTGTGTTCCTCCTTACATCTGTCTTCCCATCTCATAAGCCTGGGTATAAGCCGGGTGTTGATACACATCTCCTTTGTCCCAGGTGCCGGTTCCATAGATCACACCGGCATCTTTCGCATCCGGTAGGCAGCACAGAAATCCCCGGAATGCTGCCAGTGTCTCATCCCCGGCTTCATGCTGCGGATCGGCAGCCGTAATAATAAAGTAAAACTGCTTATTTGCAATCACCTTGTGGTTTACAAGGCAGCGGTCAATCAGAATCTTCATCTGGCTGCATACAGAATAAAAGTATACCGGAGATGCCAGTACAATGACGTCGGCAGCTACCAGTTTGGTGAAAATCTCTGCCATATCGTCTTTGATGGCGCAGATATGGTTCTCCATGCAAGCGTAACAGGCCCGACAAGGGGACAACCGCTTATCCCGCAGACTTACTTTTTCCACCTCATGTCCAGCCTCCACTGCACCTTTGGCAAACTGGTCACAAAGCACATCGGAATTACCTCCCTTTCGGGGGCTGGAACTGATAATCAGAACTTTCATAGCCGGATCTCCTTCTAATTGGTCTGATTTTGTCATAAAAATTCCCATTGGTTCTATCAATTTGAGTTTCAGCTCCATTTGATAAGTTAAACTTATATGAAAAAAGCTGCCCTCACAAAACGAGAGCAGCCATAAATCCGACCGGAGAACTATTTAAATTTATGTTTCAGAATATCCGCAAACTCCTCCACATAATAACCAGAGTTGTCCTTTTTCCAGAACAGGCAGTAGTTGCGGGTAATCTGCTCCTCTCCACGGCAAAGGGGAACGCGGCGGATAGAGGTACCAAAGGTCATAGCGGGGCCACTGCCTTCCACGGGTAAAAAACCCTGTCCGCTGATGACTTTCATGCGTGCTTCCTCCAGATTTTCCGCATAGAGGATCTCACTTTGAATCCCGATAATAGTCTGGTAGAACTCTTTTTCAGTGGCTTTCTGTTCTTTGGACGCCACCAAAATACAGGGAATATTTTTGAGTTCTTGTACGGTAACAGAAGAAAGTTCTGCTACAGGGTTTCGGGCCGCCAACTCAATATACATTTTGTTAGTGGCTAAAATCAAATTGACATATTCATCGGAAAAAGCACGACGCTGATCGTTGAGTACCAGGTCTGCGACGCCGGTGCGTAGCAGCTCAAACAAATCTTCATGGTTACCGTACAGCAGTTGAAGGTCAACACGAGGGTATTTTTCCGAAAATTCCTCCAACGCCTGATGAACCTCCGGGCTGTTATGGCTGCGCAGGTATCCGATTTTTAGAATCGCTTCATCTCCACGGGCAATCTTAGCGGCTTCGCTGCACATCTGCTCATAGTCAGCAATCAGCACTAGACTTTTTGTGTAGAAATGTTCCCCAGCAGGAGTCAAAACAAACTTCCGGTTTTTCCGATCCAACAGAGGAAAACCCAATTCCATTTCCAATGCCTTGATCTGTTGAGATATAGCTGACTGGGAGATATGACATTCTTCCGCTGCCTTGGAAAAACTGTTGTTCCGTACAACGGATTGAAAATATTGAATTTGACGAAGCATTTCACATTCTCCTCCCATCTAGCCAATTCCATCTCTTCTCTCTCTTCCGGCTTACAGCTCAACCAAATATCGCTCATATCCGTTGATGACACGGGTATTCCCGTACATACTCTCTCGCTTTATGTGCCTGCTGTAACTCAGGTGCGTGTGCCCGTGAAAAAACATGGCCGGTTGATACTTATCTAACAGACGGTTAAATGCCCAAAAGCCCTTGTGCGCCAGGTCATGTTGCTCTACCATGTCTGCTCCTGGAGCATGGGTCAGCAAGATGTCAAAGCCCTTGTGCATCCAGATACGTGGAAGGAGACTCGATGCCCGACATGCCATTTGAATGTCCGTATATTGGTTAATTCCCGGTTTATAGCGCATGGAACCCCCAAGCCCCACAATACGTAGCCCTTGATGTACATATACCTTCCCGTCAACACAAATACAGCCCTCCGGAGGATGCTGCTGATAGATATCGTCATGATTGCCATGGACATACAAAACAGGGCACGGGGCAAACGTTGCCAGAAAGGAGAGGTAGCTGGCTTTCAAATCTCCGCAAGAGAGGATCAAATCCAGTCCGTCCAGCTTTCCAGGTTGATAATAGTCCCACAGCGCCTTACACTCTTCATCTGCTACAATTAATATTTTCATGGGGTCTCTCCATATCTTCCCACTCCTTGTAGACTGAGAAACTCCTGCGCCTCAGGGAGAAATTCTTCAAGATCTGGAATTCGTCCTTCCACATAAGAGGACAGCCAGTTCATTTTCAAAATCTGTTGTGCGGACATGGGAATTTCGTCATCGTGTACCACATTCCCACACTGATCATAAATTGTACCATAAAAAGCATCCAACTTTTGCGTGTGCATAGCGTCACGAAGTATCCCTACTAATCGTCGCGTGCCAGCAGGCACACGACGGGAGTACATGACACCCACTACCCCTTGAGTCATCCCCCACCAATAGTTTACCGCACTGCTTCCGCCTTCCTCCTGCTTCCAGCTCTTATCTAGCATCCGACGTACCAGACGTTGGTACATTTTACCCCAGTAACACTGGATCAGGGCCAAATTATGCCCCTCTTCTGTGCCTGGGCGATCATACTCTCTAAGCCGATCCTGGTAGTAAATCATTGTGAGTCCCCGGTCCATGAGCTGAAATAGCCCATCGCCACTTTTTAGCTTTGACCACTCCAGATAAATGCGTGCATTGGCGTTCACCATTCGTGCTCCCTGGGCAAAGGCGTTGATGCAGGCAATCCCCCCACAAGTCGGATAATCCGCCACATACCCAATGCGTCCATCCTGAGACATTGCACCCGCAATGGCCCCCATAACAAATGTTGCCCCGTATAGTCGGGGAAAATAGGTGCGCACAGAGGGATATCTGGTGCTGACAGAGCAGTTCATAACCTTAATATTGGGGTGCAAAACGGCCTGCTTCACGCTGGGCAACAGTAGACGGGGATGTGTAGTGAAAAACACCCCGACTCCCTTATTCACCCCGTCCTCCACAGCCTGGGCGATTTTCTCTTCTGTATCACAACTCTCATAGCTCGTTGTGGACACTAAATCTCCCATGGCCCGCTCCAGGCGGATACGCCCATATTCATGGTTATACGTCCAATGGGAGAGCTGCGCACTGTCCTCGTGGATAAAAGCCACCTGCACCTTGGTAGGAACACGCCAAAACGGCCCGGGAATGGGGCTTCGAACAACAGGCTTGGTGTGGTCTTCCAGTACCACGGTACTCTCCACCTGTCCCACCTGGTTTTCTATCTCCTGCCTGATTTTACCCAGGTCATCAGTCAGCTGCCTGAGGGGCTTATGTACCGATGCCTGATAGCCAAAAATTTCAATATAGGTCAAAAATGCCCGACTCACTTGGGTCTCATTCCCGAACCCTCGCAAGTAACTTTCACGAAACAGATAGTAAAAACTGCGGAACTGGTAGGTCAGCTCCACACTCCACTCCTCTTTGGGATCTCGGTCCATGAGTTTAAGCAGTTTGGTGTATTGTCCCGGCTGTCGAAAAACCAGGAAGAAGATTCCCGTTATATGATAAAAATTCAAGAACTCCTGGTAAGCAATAACCTCCGGATCCTCAGAAGGGTACGGAATCAGTCGTGTTACCACTCCTGGAATGGATACAGCCCCAAAATATTTGAGCACACTCACCCGCTTATGTCCCTCGATGACATAGTAACGGTTCAGGTACTCCACCGCTTTGATAGGGTCACGAATCCCCTCATCCAAATGGATGTTGCACAAATTTGTCCATTTCTCTGCAAATTCAGTGTTAGCCCCTGCTGCAGGATAGAAGCTGGCGGAAAAGGCTTCCGCCCGCAGTGCATTACAAGTCCCTACAATTAACTCCGCAGGAATCTCCACAATTCCCAGAGACTCTTGCCGCTGTGCCAACTTTTCCGGTGCACCGGGCAGGATCATCAACCCCGGCTTCTCTCCACGTCCCTCCATATCACGATTTTCTTTCATGCCCAATCGACTGGCTTTCTGATAATCATTGCTCGCCACAGTACATTCCTCCCTTGCAATACATCAAGGGACCAGGCAAAAAGCCCGGCCCCTTGGTTATAGACTCAGACAAGGTTTTGCTCTGTCTCCCGGTTGAACAAGTGAACCAAATCTCCAGGGAAGGTATAACCGATTTTCGTCCCGTAGGGGATGCCACTGTGGTATTGAGTAGGCAACTCGCCAGTGGAAACCCGCACGACCACATCTTTGGACACGTCTGCATCTTGGAGTTTCGTAGAGAGATGCAAATGAATTTCACTGCCCATCATCTCGGCCACATCCACTGTACCACACAGTTTTCCTGGGATCTCTCCTTCTGACACAAATTGAATGTGTTCCGGCCGAATCCCCAAAACGATTTCCTGGGCAGGAACCTGGCTGGCCTTCAATTTATCCCGTACCCCCTGGGGCAACCCTACCTTCATACCGCCACAGTTCACGACATAGACACCATCGTTTTCCTCCAGCTTTGCATCAAAAAAGTTCATCTGTGGAGTCCCGATGAAGCTAGCCACAAACGTATTGATGGGGTGTTCAAAAATTTCCTGCGGTGTACCCACCTGTTGAATAAGGCCATCCTTCATAATCACAATGCGATCTCCCAAAGTCATAGCTTCCGTCTGATCGTGGGTCACATAAACAAATGTCGTATCAATACGCTTGCGCAGCTTAATGATTTCAGCTCGCATCTGATTCCGCAACTTTGCATCCAAATTGGACAGCGGCTCGTCCATCAAAAACACTTGGGGCTCACGCACAATGGCACGGCCAATGGCGACACGCTGACGCTGACCTCCGGACAGAGCCTTTGGCTTGCGCTGCAGGTACTGGGTAATATCCAGGATCTCCGCTGCCTCCTTCACACGGCGATCGATCTCATCCTTTGGGATTTTACGAAGTTTGAGAGCGAACGCCATGTTCTCGTAGACTGTCATATGCGGATACAGGGCGTAGCTCTGGAACACCATTGCAATGTCACGATCTTTGGGCTCTACATTGTTGACCAAACGGTCCCCAATGTACAGCTCGCCATCAGAGATCTCCTCCAAACCTGCAATCATCCGCAAGGTTGTGGATTTACCACAGCCAGAGGGGCCAACCAGAACAACAAATTCCTTGTCTGCGATCTCCAAATTGAAATCGTGAACAGCGGTCACCTGGTTGTCGTACACCTTTTTTACATTTCTCAGGCTCAGTGTCGCCATACATTCTTCCGTAGACGGGATGCCTCCGCAAGCCCGTCCTCGCCAACTGGAGAGTGAAACTCCAGAGGCATTACGACAAGTCTCCACATTGCCGCACCGCCGGAATGCGGAAAAAGTTCCTCCTTTTATTCCTCACAGGGGCTATGAGCAACTGCTCGGGGGAGTAGCCTCCTATGGGCTCGAATTAGTTCCAGTGAACCGTTTCACAGATTGTTTTCCAGAACTATTTATAGTATAATTTATTTTATGAATGTGGTCAAGGGTCCTTTTCATTCTCACCTTCCTAAATTTCCGCTGAAACATTGTGCAATCTGCCAACGCAAACTACCTTTGGACTCGATCATATATCCACCAAGTCAATCGTTTCCAATAAAGTTATTCGTTGTGGACTGATACGCTACACCTATTCATCCATATAGGCTTCTTCGTTCTAGCACCTCTACCGCAAATGATGCGGAGAATACAACATATGGTCTTTCCATAAAGCAAAAAGGCAGACTGGACAACCCTTTTCAGGTTACTCAGTCTGCCTTTTTTACTGGGGCCTATTTTGCAACAGACCCATCCTATTTTTTGGAGGAAGCCTATGGACGCTACAATTTTTGTCAAATTACCCCCATAAAACTCTTCTTCCGCTGTGCCGTCCCGTCCACGGTGACCATGGTGTTTGGGGCGCTGTATCAGATTGCCGATGGGCTTTTTGTGGGAAGATCCATCGGTCAGGACGCGCTGGCAGCAGTGATTCTTGTCATGCCCATCATCATGATGGTATTCGCCTTTTTCAACATGGTCCCGGTGGGACTCTGGTGGGTCAAGCCAGAAACAGAACAAGGCAAACATGTCATTATTAGAGGAAAAGCTGTTTACAGCGGGTATGGCATATGATATTCTGATAAAAAGGCTGTTCTTCAGGATGATAGGGGGATATATATGCTAGTTAAAGTAAAACGAGGAATTTTCCTTGCACTTATCATCTGCGCCTGCCTTGTCAGTGGGGCCTGGGATAGCGCATCCGCAGTACAGGTTTCAATGCTCATAGTGTTCTGTCCTACCTTCGGATATTGGCTTCTTCGGTTGCTTGTTCCGACTTTCAGGGAAACAGACGAAGTATCAATGTATGTGTGCAATCTTACCCTTGCGGAGAGAGCTGAGGCGGGCATAACGGCCATGTGTGTGATCATACTGATAATCATTTGGGGCATGAAGAGTTTTGCTTAGGGAGAAATAAGTATGCAGAAACCGTGACCCTCAGCCGCCCCACACAGCAGGGATGTATGGACATTTACAATAATTTCACAGAGACCAAACCAACCTCTCCTACTGTATCTAGAATCGAGCCATGGCAAGAGATGGAACTGACCCAGCGGTATCTGGAGCCGCCAGATGGAGAGGCCACCCGCAGAATGATGCTGGGGAGAGCCTCACACAGGTAAGGTTTGCATTAGAAACAACGGTTTTACTCAAGAGAAAAGCAGTCCTGCACCGCTAAAAACGCGACTGCCTTACTTACAATTTCCTTTTCAAATATAGGATGCCTGAGCAGTAGGAAACTTGTTCAAATTCCATCTTAGGGAATGCGTGTCTCAATTCTTCAAAGACGAAGTATATTTCATCTTCGTCCCACATCTCTGCCATTCGGCGGCGGCACGTCTCCAATTCATCCCGAGTGTGAAACACCACATCTCCGATATAAACACAACCACTTGGCGTAAGCAATTCCAACAGATCACTCAGAAATCGAACTTTTTGCGTATCAGACAGATGATGTAACGAATAGGTGGCAATGATAGCATCGTATTGATGTTCCGTCAATTCTTTGGCCAAGCCAAGGGTAAAGTCACCCTGATACAAGTGCGCCTCCGGCATTTTCTCCTGTGCCAGTTCTATCATTCGATGGGAAAAGTCCTGTCCATAGATGGTGCATCCCTGTTGGTAGAGCTTTGTAGTTAGAGTTCCTGTTCCAAATCCAATGTCCAGTACACTTTTCCCAGCTTGGCTCAACACATGATTGTAAATGGTATTCAAAATTCTTTTATAGCCTGCAAAGGGATATTCGTCATTCTCTTCCGCCAATGCCACACTTTTGTCGTAGCCATCGGCCCATAAATCAAACCCCTGGTTGTTTAGCATGTGCCGTCAGCCCCCCATGAATCTCAAAAGAAATTTAAAAACGAAATTTATGTTATTTTTTTAGCAAATAGCATCCAGCGGCGAACGAACGGACTTCCGTAGTTCCTGGCTGTAACATGTACACCACGCTTTTGCTCCTATCCCTTTGTACGGTACAGACTCCGAACGTACATCACAGCGCCAACCAGCAAAAACAGCCCCAACAGGCACAACGTTGCAGAGCCCAACGGCTCCTCGGAATATAGGGCAAATCCAAAATAAAATACCATCGTAATCACAGACACGAACAACAGACATACCAAAGCAATCAACGGATAGCGAATCCAGCGGCTAATGTCCTTGTTCACACTGAGCTTCACCAAGACAGCCCCTGCCAATCCCAAGAGAAACCCGAGAATGTTATCCATGTTCTCTCACCCCTTTGGTTCTGCATCAAAGCACATCCAGCAGCGAACGGACAAACTTTCGCAGCTCCCGGCTGGAAACGGCACAGATCATTACCAGCAAGAGTCCCACAAGAAAAACCCATAAGCCAGTATCTGGGCAGCACCGGCAAGTCCAAACCCCATGAGTAGTACTCCAAACACTGCTATTATCTTCATGATGTGCTTACCCAATGTCTTGATCATACGCTATCCCCTTCTCTTTATCGCAGTTCCATTCGTTGCTATGATACCATATTCATCCGCTACTGTCACCAACAACTTCACGCATTATGTGTGTAGATGGTCTCAAATTTCCATAAATATATGGATTCAACAACTCTATGGGATAAGCGATGGACATTGAATTACCTTTCTTAGATGATATGTTTTATCATTGATGCAAGAATCATACGGTATCATCAAAATGAGAATACTGTTGGAATTTTTGTGTGATTAAGATATAATATTCAAAATCAAACTTGGAGGATGTGGCGTAAAGTGGAATTAAAGGATATTGTAAAACGCATTAACGCTGTGCCCATACCAGAACAAGCTGTTGTCACTCAACTCAGGCACATAGAGGATGACGAACCATACCAAGTATGGAAGATTGATACAAACACCGCCCGATACATTCTCAAAGAGGCAAAAGAAGATGAAGCAGAAACCTATCGATGGATTCTTTCAGAATTAAACGATGACTGCATCCCCACCATATTCCAAAGAATTTCTGCTGGAGAAAGCATCTATCTTCTGATGGAATATGTAGATGGGGAGAATTTGTGTAAATGCGATCGCAGAAGATTAACCTTAGCCTTGGATGCTTTGATCTCTCTGCAGAGAAAAACCTGGAATAGCCAATCCCTTGCTTCCTATGGATATTCCTTTGAAAAAAGTCTCCGAAGCCGTGAGCATCGTGGTAGATTTCTCAATGACCCACTTTTGGAAGAGACATATGAAAAATTTATGAAGATGTACCACTCCGTACCAAGAGCTCTCTGTCATGACGACTTACTCCCCTTCAATGTGATTGCTTCGGATCACAGGGCAGTTCTGATTGATTGGGAGTGTGGTGGTATTCTTCCGTACCCAACATCATTTACTCGTTTGATCGCACATGCCGAAGATACGGAAAGCGCCTTGTTCTTTATGACACCGGAAGACAGAATCTTCGCCATTGATTACTATTACGATAATTTACTGAAGGAGATGGGGATTTCCTACATAGAATGGCGAGATACGCTGGAGTATTTTTTGCTGTATGAATACTGCGAATGGGTGTTTATCGGGAATAAATACAACGCTAAAAATAGCGAATTCTACAAAAAATATCTTCCTATTGCCAAACAGCAAGCCAGCAAAATTAAAACAATAGAAAATAAGTGATCCCCGGATTCTCCCCTGGTCAAAACATCTACGCAATGCATCCGTACCACCCCACTTTCCTGTGGCATCTAGGTGCTGGGACGACATAAAAATCCACACCCCTCTAACGGTCCCTGTTGATTTTCCACCCATTCTCACTTGTTTCCAGCAGATCGTTCACGTTGAAACGTGAGAAAGTATGGTGTCATATTGTATTTCAATGAATAAAAGAGGTAAATATGGATATTATACGCACCGAAATAAACAAGATAGGGCTTCCTTATCAATTTGAGCTAATTGCGCATCATTGACATTCCGCCTCTCGTTTGGACTCCGAGACCAGCCAACACCGCGGGGCTCCAGTTTCTCTTTGACATCAAGTGTTTCTGGTTTTCCCTCTCAAAATTTCACTGAAAATTCCATAGATGCCAACGACCTGTTCCCCAAACCGGCGAGATCCCCACCTCTACCCTACCGTTGGCATAGCGGTAAGCAATCAGCGTCCTTTTTGAAGGTCCGGGCTGGTGGTTGCATACCCAAAATACGGAACAAGTTCCACATGCTGGATTTGTTGTCGTGTTTGATGAGAAAAAAGGATGTGCCGCAAAACTTTCGTTTCGCGACACATCCATCCTCCCTTTATGCTATTCACGCTATGGCAGAGAAAGGAGTCCGGCTACCCTGTCCGATAAGGTCAAGAGCTGACTGCTCTTGGGCCGCCCGGGTACTGGTACGGGTGGTGCCGCCAGAGATATAGACCTTGCCACACTCCGGACAGATGGCCGTGTGATAGGTCACCGACTGGGAGACCACCTCCCGGTTCTCCCGCTGAGCCTTGGCCTGTTCCCGTACCACATGTTCCTGCTCATGGCCACGGACAGCCGCCGCGGCCTGCTCTGGGGCGACGTTGGTGGGCGTCTTGAAGGACACGCCTGGGTCGTTGGAGCCGTCCTGATACTTCCGCTCCTTGCAGGTCTGGCATTCGCTTTCCTCCATAACCTCTTGGGCAGATTTGGATTTCTCCACCTCTGCCTCCAGCTCATCTGGGCTCAGGTACTGGATACGGCCCCGCACGGACATCTCAACAGGATCAGCACCTTCCCGATAATTGGATGCTGCCGCTGCGCCGGTCAACGTGATAGTGCTGGGCTGATCACGGCTTACGGCAGGCGCGGCAGTCACCGGGGTCACCGGCTGGTCCGTAGCCCTGGGCTGGGGACGGGATGCGGTAATCTGTCCTCTTTGGCTGGCAGTGGCAACCATCCCCCAATTGACGCTGGAGGTGCCCCAGTTTACGCCAGATAGACCTAGCATACATTCCACCTTCTTTTCCTCAATTTTTCTGTACCCCTATTATACTGCAAAATGGATTCTGCGCAAGGGATGTAGAGAAAATTTGTTCGACAATCCCGATGGGGAAGCGCAGAAGCAATACGGTAGCCCAGCTTATTTTGCATGTCATGGCGAGCTCTTTATTTTTGCAGAATTCACCCGATAAATACTATGCAGAGATGATTCATCCTTTCGGAGAAGTAAGACATGTATATTGGTCAAACCGGAGGCTACGCCGGTCAATCCCAAGCTGGAAAGCTTATACACCAAGGCCAAGGAAGAAATGGCGGATTCCTATGCCGACAACATTGGCGGGTTCTATCGAGAAATGGATCCGTCCGTTGTCTCTGAGAATATGTGGGAGAGTGCCACAGAAAATAGCTTTAATAAAATTACACCCACAGACAGAATGTGAAGTTTTTTCACAATCACGCTGTCAAAATGTCGTGTTGTTTGATGCAGTAATATTTCATGATTCTTCTCTAGAAATACCTTTCTTTTGGACAGAATAGAAACAAATTATCTCAAGGAAGATTGAGCAAACTGCAAAACCCAAAACAAAATATTTCAACCACTCATATCTCACCAAAAAAATTGATGATGAACAGAAGAACGGAACAGCTTCCCATAGATATTGCCGTTAAAAACAGAGTGGACTGTACTGTACTTTACTTTATTTTCTCTCCATTTGATTTTCCGGTCGCAAAAAGAGGAATCGCTATACTTACATACAGGAGTACAATTCCCCAAATTGATTCCTCTCGGGCAAACAAAGCAAAACCTACAAAATAAATGACGGATAACAGGAAAAAAACAAATATTCCAATCCTTCTCTTTTTTCCATCTCGATCTTCCCTCTGGAATGTAAACTTTTGGAACCAGGTAGGGACCGTTCGTTCCTGCCTGATCCTATACGCAGATCACACTTCTAATCGCTTAATCATCAACGATACCGGCAAGAATAGCGTTTATGCCAGCAACAATGGCACCACCAATAATGAAAACTCCAGCCGAAGCCATGGTTCCGCCATCAACTTCCAGCAACTCACGATTGTCGAGCTGCTCAAACGCACTCATGTTCATAGTCATTTTTATACTGTTCTTTTTAAGTGCATTATATATCATCTACAAGCTCTGTGTCTACCCAGATTTAGTGACTGATACCTTTTTTGCTCACATTTGCGTGAGCATCCAAATGCCAACAATATGGTTGGCCACAGACACCACCAAGCCCACAATACTGCAAACCAGGCCGGCCTTGGTGCTGTAGTCCTTGCGATTGACCACCGCCAGAATGATACCAATGATGGAGAGAATCTCTCCCACCAGGGCGATCAGCAGTCCCAGCACAATGGACAGAATCCCCAGAACCAGAGCAGGGACATAACAGGGCTTCTTCCCATTGGCAGACGGATGGGTCCCCGGGCTGTTTGTTTGAAAAATGTTTGTTTCGTTCATGTGAATCCTCCTGACTTTTCATCATAAAAATAGATTAACTCCAAAAATTACGGCACAAAAGATCGTAAACAACAAGAATCCCCAGTTTCCGTACACCACCTTCAGACGATGGTTTTGGGGAAGCTCTTCCTCTGCGGGCAAAAATACCAGCTGTCTGCCCTTGACAATGAGTAACACCAGGCCTGTAATGGCCAGCCCCAGCTGCAAAGCCATGTAGCCTAACAGGAGCATCATGCCCGGCAGCAAACTTGCCAAAGCTGCCTCATCCATGGCCTGTGAGTTCATGTTTGCCAAAGCCTCCAAATCCACATGGGACAAGACCCAGGGAGCCAACACGGAACCCATAAAGTTGATGACCATGTGCATCATCACAGGGTAGCGGAGGGAATTGGTACGGATATAGGCATAAGCGAAGATCAACCCCATCCCAAAGGCATAGAAAAACTGAAACAGGTTCATATGAAACAGGGCAAAGGTGATGGCGGAGAACACAATCGCGGTCTTTTCTCCATATCGCCCACAGCGGTCTATGAGCTGCTTACGGAACACATACTCCTCCACCAGAGGGGCCACGATCACCATAACCGCAACTTTGAGCAGACTGGTGTCCATGGCATAATTCATCAAGCCGTTTTGTGCACTGCCACCGGAAAGAATCGTGGACAGTAACGTGCCAACGAGATTCCCGAAGTACATCATGGGAAAACACATAAGCAGCAGCACCCAGAAGTTTTTCCCCCCCAGTTTCATCTTTGAGCATGTGACCATGGGAACCCGACGCAGGATAAGAAGACCAATGGGAACGCCTATGAGATAGAGGGGCACAAAGGTGGAAAGCCAGGAAAACCAGGTGCTATTTACAAATTCCAGCCCCATGGCGGCCCATACTTGGGCTGCGACAGCCAAGACAATCTGTACTACAACGGTCAAAACAGCAATAACCAACAAGGCTATTCCCACAGTGGAGTAGCATTTTTTTGCTGTAGCCACCACATTTTTTGTGTTTGGCCCCATGTTCTCTTCCAGTGTACTACGCTCCAACTTTGTTATCATAACGTCCCCCTTGCGTACAAGCTTTTTTGTATCAATGTCACACTGTCTGCACCATCCCTTGAGACGTTATGCAGGCATTTCTTCTGATGGTATTCTCTCACGAAAGTGTACCGTGGGCCATTGCTTTTCCGTCCACATTTTCGTTGGAAAACGTTGCTTTTTGTGGTTTTGCCGATTATAATTTTCTTAGACTACAAGGAGGACGCTGGGATGGAGAGAGAGTTATCAATTCTGCTTGTGGAGGATGACCCGCAGGCCTGTGAGGATATTGCAACTTATATCGATGCGTTGGATGATGTTGGATTGGTCGGAATCACCAACAACTCCTCAAAAGCAGAACAGATGATCCGGGACACCTTGCCGGACGCCGTCATACTGGATTTGGAATTACACGGAGGCAGCGGGAGCGGATTATCTTTACTCCAAGCCCTGCACAGCACGCCTCCTGCGAAGATGCCCTACATCTTGATTACCACCAATAACTCCAGTGCGGTTACTTATGAGGCAGCCAGACAACTGGGCGCGGACTTTATCCTCTCCAAGCACCAGAACGACTACTCGGCACAGAGTGTGGTGGAATTTTTGAGGGTATTGAAGCGTGTGATTCAAAAACACAACACAAAAATAAATCAAGGGCAGGACTCAACCGAGAGCCCTGCCCAGAAAGACCGGCGCATCACACGCAGAATCTGCCTAGAATTGGATCGAGTGGGGATTAGTGCCAAGGCCAAGGGGTATCAGTATTTGACGGATGCCATTCTCCTTGTGGCCAAAGCCCCCACTCCCAACCTATGTAGTATCATCGGTCAAAAATATGGTAAGACCGAATCCAGTGTAGAACGTGCCATGCAAAACGCCATTGCAAAAGCGTGGCGAACCACACCCATTGATGATCTGTTGGCATTTTATACCGCCAAAATCAATTCTGAAAAAGGCGTTCCTACGATGACGGAATTCATTTACTACTATGCCAACAGGATTAAAAACGAAGGTTAGGAGAGATATAACACTTCATTCGCGCTGCATGGATTTGTTGGCCTAATACCTAAAAAAGGTAAGGAATATCTCAAAAAACTCCCACATATGCTCACCACCTATCTGTGACCTAAGCATAAAAAAATGGACAGCAAAAAGCTGTTTGTTCTTCTCGGGAGTTTTATGTGTAGAATTGTTGGAAAATGAATGGCTATGGATGTTTTTCTAGGAATTATATTAAAAAACTTTTTTCTTTTTCTCAGCTGTACCTACTCCACCATTAAGATGGTGCCCAAAAACAGCAATTTAAACCATAAAAAATGCATTATAATATTCTTTCTTGATTGTCTTGTCTCCGTAGGCACATTTTTTGTCAATTGCTATATACCTCAAGTCAATACAATCTGGATGATTGTCGTATCTGTAGCTATCTATGCATTTCTGTTTGATATGGATATAACTAGCGCAGCCATAGTTACGATAATTGGGTACGGAGTCTCACATCTAGCATACACTTTGGCCGCATTGATTTTGACTACTTTGATGTTTATGTGCAAGCAGTTATCACTCCAAGTGTGCAGTAATTTCCCTTATATTGCCGTAGGCCCAATTCAGCTTCTATTTATCTTCCTTTTATTCAAAATAAGAAGATTTCAGCGTGGTATCCCAGTTTTGAGTGATGTCAAATATGGAGACATTGGTATATACTTAAGTGTCACTGTACTTATGGTAATCTATATTCTAGGACTTTATGATCACGCCACAATCGTAATACCAGTTTTGGTCTGCCTTTTGTTTATGTGCGGTCTCACGCTGTTTTACTGGTGGAAAAAACGTATTACGCAAGATTACTTGACGCAATTACACAAAAGAGAACAACAAGAGTTACAGAAAGAGCTTGCTGAACTCCAGAAGGAACTGAATGCTCTGAAGGAAGATCATGATAGATTATCCCAGGTTGTCCACAAAGACAACAAACTTATCCCAGCCATGGAGTTGGCCGTGAGCCAACTCCTATACTCCGTCGCCCAGGATGAAAACCGGCAGAGCAGGATGGAACAGTCCCAAAAAATCCTGGAACAGCTCAAATCGCTCTCAGAAGAGCGCGCCGGTATCATCCGAAACTACGAAGATACCACCCAAAAGCTCCCTGTCCTTGGCCTGAGCGGTTTGGATGCACTGTTTCAATTTATGATGCAAAAAGCCAGCATGACTGGAATTGCATTTGATCTCAGGCTGGAGGAAGGTGTTGCCCAGATTCTCACCCAAAGCACCTCCGAATCAGATGCCTGCACTCTTTTGGCGGACCTAATCGAAAACGCATTGATCGCCGTAAGCCATAACGAACAGGAAAAGGCAATACAAGTGGATTTGGGTACCGACGAGGGGTCATTTTATATCCGCGTCAGCGACAGTGGAGCTCCCTTCCCCCCGGAGGTTCTGAAGCAATGGGGGGTTGCGCGGATCACCACGCACGCAGACACCGGCGGCAGCGGCATTGGCCTGATGACCATTTACGAGCTATGCCAGAAATACGGTGCCAGCTTTGAAATCAAGCAACTGCAAAACCGGTTACCCTACCGCAAATGCGTTTGCGTTCGCTATGATGGCCGAAACACCTTTCAAGTTTCGTGACCGCATCGTAACCCACAGAGATTGGAGTGAGTTTTATGTCGGAGTCAATTTATGAGGGGGAGTCCTTCCACACCCGGTAAGGGAATCGAAAGGAAAGGACTTCCCCCTCTATGAAACAAAACAAATCATCTCTTTTTCAACTGGTGGGCTGGGCCGGTCTGGTGGAGTATGCCCTTCTAGCTCTGCTCTCCCCCATGGCCTCCGCCCTGGTTGCCCTCTCGCTGCAACCCATTGTGGACACCGGTCTGTCCGGAAATCTGAACGCATTTGGACAGGCCTGTCTGGCAGCCGTCCTGTTGTCGGCTTTTGATCTGCTTTTGTACCATCGGATGCAGTGCCGCCGAGCGGCCCTCATTCACCGTTGTACCCGCCGGCTTCGGCTGCGGTATTTCCAGCAGATTTTCCAGCAGAAGCCTCAGCACTTCTTTGCCCAAGACAGTTCCGACTACCTCTCGAAACTCACCGACGACGCCCCGCTCATCTCCTCAGACTTTCTGGGTAGTGCGCTGGACATCTATCGCTGCATGTGGAGTCTGGTGGCGTCTCTGGCTGTCCTGGCCACAGCAGGGTGGGAACCGGTGGTTCTGGTTTTGGTCTGTTCCCTGATTTCTGTCTACCTCCCCAAGTGCCTGCAAGACCAATCCACCCAGGCCCAACAGGCCTATCTGGAGGCCAACCGTACCCATTTGGCCCTATCCAGAGAGAGCCTCCACAACTTTCTCCCCATTCGCCTGTACCATCTTCTGGCCCACCAAATCCAGGCCTATGCCCCCTGCGTCCAGGCGGTGGAAGAGCGGGACAATGCCCGCCAGCGGGTACGCCGAACCCTGGACACTCTGGCCACCGCAATCAGTCAGTTCAGTTTTCTGGCCATTTTGGCAGGGGCCACCTTCCTGGTCATTCAGGGAAAGCTGAGCGTGGGATACACCATGTCCGTGACGCAGTTGTTAGGCGGTGTCATGGCACCCTTTGAACTGCTCCCCGGCCATTGGATGGCCCTGCGCACCGGAAAGGCCCTCCACCAAAAGAACCTCACTCAGTTGGAGCAGGGAATAGACACCCCTGGCCGCCAAATTTTGTCCCGCTCCCCACAACGCATATCTCTGCACCAGGTGGCCTTTGCCTACCCAGGCCAGCCCCCGGTTCTGCATCATTTGACGCTGGAGTTGGACTGTCACAAGAAATACGCCCTGGTGGGCGCAAGCGGATGTGGAAAGAGCACGCTTGCCAAACTGCTGCCGGGTTTTCTCTCCCCCACCCAAGGGGACATCACCGTGGATGGCATGGCTTTGGCAAACATCGCCCCCTGCGCTCTCTACCGCGCCATAGGCTATCAAGGGCAAACCGTCTCCTTTTTCTGCGACACACTGGAGCACAATATTCTCCTGGGCCGAAGCCTTTCCCCCGATGCTTGGGACGCTCTTTTGCACCAGACCCAACTCCAAGATTTGGTGGAGCATTTGCCCCAAAAGGCCCAGACCTTGGTGGAGGAAAACGGAAAAAATCTGTCCGGCGGACAGGCCCAGCGTGTGGCTCTGGCCCGTTGCCTGGTAAACCGCCCCAGCTTTTTGGTGCTGGACGAGATCAACTCCGCCCTGGACCCTCACACCTCCGCCGCGTTGGAAGAAACCATCCTGGCCCTGGAGGGCGTGGGCGTGCTGGCCATTCACCACCGCATCACCTCAGAGCGTATGCGAAGGTATGACTCCATCCTGGTCCTCAAAAATGGTTCCATTTCGGAACAGGGAACTTGGGAGGAACTGATGGCAAAACAGGGCGATTTCTATCGCCTGGCTTGCCCACCCACTCCTTCCGCTGCAATGTGAAAAAGTGCCTGGAATTCATAGAATTCCAGGCACTTTTTATATCATCGGAATCAAATTGCCCACAATCATCAGTACGCAGAGCGCCACAAAGACGATCACGCCCACATTGCCGTACACCGCGCGCAGGCGTTCCTCCTTTGGCAGTTCTTCTGCAGCCGGCATAAACACCAGCTTTTTTCTCTTCACAACGAGCAGTACCAGGCCTACAATCACCACAACAAGATACAGCAGTATATACCCCATATAGAGCATCAGTCCAGGCAGAACCTGAGCCAACAGGGTCTCGTCTACCGCTTGAAGATTCAAGTTGGACAAGGCCTCCACATCCACCTGGGACAACACCAAGGGGGCCAGCACAGATCCTGTGAAGTTCACCACCATGTGCATCACAATGGAGTAGCGCAGGCAACGCGTGCGCACATAGGCATAGGCAAAGAGCAGTCCCAAGCCGAAGGCGTAAAAGAATTGGAACAAGTTCATGTGAAACAGGGCAAATGTGAGGGCAGAAAACAGAATGGCGGTCTTTTCTCCGTAGCGGACACACCGGTCAATGAGCTGCTTGCGGAAGAGAAACTCCTCGACGATGGGGGCCACCACCGCCAAAACTAATGCCTTCCAGATGTTGATCTCCGAAACCATATCCACCAGGGCGTTTTCCGCTTGCCCACTGGATAGAAGGGAAGATGCCACATTCCCCACTACATTGCCGATGTACATAATGGGAAAACACATCAGCACAAGGGACACAAATCTTCCCGCCCCCAAGTTCGTCTGTTCTCCCTGGTCTGCAGGCAGCTTTTTCAGAATGACCAACGCCAGAGGAACCCCAGCCCCATATACCGGCAAAAAGGTGACCAGCCAAGACACCCAGGTGGCTTGCGCCATCGTTACTCCCATTTGGACCAACACATTCACAAAAATCAACAGCACCACCTGCACCACTGTGACAGCGATGGCCATGGCCACCAAGGCCGCCCCCATACGACTGAAGCACGCCTTTGCTGTAGAAACTCTCACCTGCATATTTTCTTCCATATGACACCCACTTCCTTCTTCTCTCTGTGTTATGTGGACATCTGCATTGTCTCATAAACCGTCGCTCCCGTCAATTCCCTCTTTCCCGAGCAGATAAAAAACGCCGTGGATGGAGACGGTTGACCACATCTCCATCCACGACGTTGATTTATCCATCCAATTATGCACCCTGCTGGTACAGGTTCGCGATGACGCTTACGCAGCCATCAATCCCCAGCTTTCCGCTGTCCAGACAGACATCATAGTTGTCCGCTTCTCCCCAATCAATGCCGGTGTATAGCTTATAAAAGCTCTTGCGCTTCTTATCCTTGTCATGCAGACGCTGTACCGGCGATTCCTCACGCTCCCCGTACACATTCACGATGCGCTCGGCCCGTTTTTCATCGGAGGCGTGGATGAACACCGTCAGGCAATCCGCCGTATCCCGCAAGATGTAATCGGCACACCGCCCCACAATGACGCAAGATTCCTTATTTGCCAGGTCGGAAATGACTTTCTTCTGCGCCAGCCACATTTTATCGGCCACAGACTGCCCGTCCAGGTCACGGCCCGATACCGCACTGCCGTACAACGTATCCGCTTCCACATACCCGGCGTTCTTTTCCACATATGCCTCCGCCAATCCACTCTCAGCGGCAATTTTTCCAATCAGTTCCCCATCATAGCAGGGAATTCCCAGCTTAGCGGCAACCTCTTTGCCAATCGTTCTGCCACCGCTGCCAAACTCACGGCAGATGGCAATGATACGGTTGGAGGTAACCGGCACAGGTTCCGCCACCGGCTGTTTGGTAAATTCCTTGACGATGGAGGCTTTAAACCGGGTATACAGGAGAAAGGCAATGAAACAAGTCACGGTATCGGTAATGGCCTGCACCCACATCAAGCCACTGACTCCAAACAGAGCATCCAAAACCAGGCACAACACAGAGAAGATGACCCCCAAGCGCAGAACCGCCAAAAACAGAGAGGTCTTCCACTTGCCCACAGCCTGGAAAATGGAGTTATACATGTTAAACAAGCTCATGCCAATGACGCACCAGGACCAGCAGCGCATAAATACGCTGCCCACCTCAATAGTCTGCTCATGGTTGATAAACAGTCTCACAATGGGGCCCGGAACCAGCTGAACCACCACCAGGAACATCACAGAGAAGATCAGCAAAATGATAAAGGACAGGCGGCACACCTCATGGACGCGCTTGTGATCCTTGGCTCCGTAGCTGTAACCAATCAGGGGCATGACACCTTGGGCAATGCCGATGCTGATGTGCAGGGCGATGGTGCCGCATTTGGAGGTCACGCCATAGGCCGCCGAGAGAATGTTTCCGTTTTCATGCTTGAGCAGCAGACCATTCATCAGCGAGATGGACACAGACAGCAGCAGTACCGCAATGGCGGCCGGAAACCCTACCGACAGCGTGCCCCAAGACACCTTCCGCTCCAGAGAGAACTGCCGGGGGGAAATGGTGATGACAGTGGCTTTTCGCATCTTCGCCAAAACCACAAAGAAGTACACCATGGAAATGGCATTGGACAGCATGGTAGCTACAGCCGCACCCGCCACGTCCATATGAAAGACGAAAATGAAGATAGGGTCGAGAATGATGTTCATGACTCCGCCAATGGTCAGGCCCACCCCCGCTTCCTTTGTCTTGCCCACAGAGCGCACTAGGTGTCCCAATACCAGCCCTGCCACGGTGGGAATGCCGCCAATGACAAACACCCAGAACAGATAGTCCGTGGTAAAGCCTAAGGTAAATTCATCTGCGCCAAAAAACAGCAGAATGGGCTGCATGAAGATGGCAAGCAGGATGGACAAGACCAGAGTCACCCCAAGGCTGCCCCAAAAACTGAAGGACGAGGCCTTTCGGGCCGTGGACTCATCGTTCTGTCCCAGACTTCTGGCAATGACGCTGTTAGCACCGATGCCAAACAGGTTTGCCACCGCCGTCAACAGGGTGTAAATGGGAAATGTGATGGAGAGAGCGGCAATCTGGTTGGGATCGCCGATCTGTCCGATAAAGAATGTATCTGCCAGACTGTACAGAATCACGATGATCTGGCTGACCACCGTTGGAATGGCAAGCTTGGCCACAGCCTTTCCCACGGGCATAGAGGTAAAGAGTTCGTTGTTCTTTGTCATGGTTGATTCTCCTAAACATCCGCTTGATTTTCGTGTTTGATGCCGGTCTCTCTCTGGATTCCCGCGTGCAATCCGTCCAGGAAACAGTCCACTGCAATGGCACGGCTCTTTTTCAAATCCACAGCATCATAGTAATAAAAGTATCCCAGGTCCTCTTGAGAAATGAAGCCGTGGAGGATCGCACGAAACACCCGCTGCCAGTGGGCCACCGATTCCTCGCTGAGTCCGTAGTCTGCTAAAATGGCCACCACCGTATCCAACAGCGGAAGAGCCATCTCCTTAGCCCGCTCGTCCTCCTCTGAAGGAATGGACATAATCAGCCGGTACAGCCCTCGATGTTCTGTGGCAAAGGTGTAATAGGCGTGGGCAAAGGCCCGCACTGCTTCATCCTTTTGCTTTCCTTCGGTGGCATCCCTTTGATTGGCCACAAATTGCGCAATGGCGTACTGAAAAATCTCATATTGCAGCTCTTTGGTATTTTTAATGTGATTGTACAAGGACGGAGTCTTGATCCCCAATCTGCGGGCCAGTTCATGCAGAGATACCGTGGGCTGTCCGGTATTTTCAATGCAGGAAACCGCCTCCGCGACGATGATTTCTTTGGTCAATCCTTTCGCTCCCATGCTTCTACCCCCTAACTAACACCGTTAGTTATTATGAGACTAATACTATTAGTTTGTCAATACATTTCGCAGCATGCCAGAGTAATTCTCCATGTCACACAAGTTTCTGGCCAAAACAGGAGAATTCCACAAGAATTTTTCATATACCGCTTGGGGCATAGAGCCCTTGACTTCAAGGAGTATGTCTGCTATGTTTTACCTATTATGAGGCAATCCGAAAGACAAATGGAGGTACCATCCATGAAATGTTTCCTAACCAGCAGTACTGTCATTCCAAATACAGAAGAGCTGAATCCTGCAAATGGTTTTCTTGATAACCTCAGAGCGTGTTTACCGAATCGATGTAAAGCTGTATTGATTTGCTCTGATCCAGACAATTTTGAGCGCACAGACCGGTTTGCAAGATCCATTCTAACAAGTTTTGAGGCAGTTGGATTCCAGTTCAGCCGGTTCAACATTCTTGACAGAAGAAATCAAGTGCAGGTAGCCAAATTGGTCCATGAGGCTCAATTTATTGTTCTTGCAGGAGGCCACGTCCCGACTCAAAACCGTTTCTTTTCACAAATTGACTTGAAAGATCTTCTGCGTTCCTTTGACGGCGTTCTGGTTGGGATTAGTGCCGGCTCCATGAATTGTGCCGAAGTGGTCTATGCCCAGCCAGAATTGGAGGGCGAGGCAATTGATCCCAACTACCAGAGATTCCTTCCCGGTCTTGGCCTGACCAAAAAGATGATTCTCCCTCATGATCAAATGATTAGAAACGAAGTGCTGGATGGACTACGGGTCATGGAAGACATTACTTATCCAGATAGTCAAGGCAGGGAGTTTTATGCCCTGGTAGATGGAAGCTATCTCTACATAGACAACGGCATCGAAAAAATTTACGGGGAAGCATACCGGATTGCGGACGGAAAGCGGATGCAGATTGCCTCTCAGGAAGGAATATGACCGTGGAAAGAATAGATCAACCAGAAACCATACCCATCGACACCGCTCTCCGGTTACGGAAATATTCCGATGACTGCTCCTTTGCGCTGAAATGGTATCAAGATGAAGAAACGCTCCTATTGGTAGATGGAAAGAATACCCCCTACGATATGAAACGACTTTATCAGATGTACCATTACCTTCAAAAGCAAGGAGAGGTATACTTCATTGAATATCAGCCGGATGCTTGCGCTGAATTTGTCCCCATTGGCGATGTTACGTTTGGAAAAGATGACATCCCCATCGTAATTGGAGATCGGACCCTGCGAGGGAAAGGCATTGGGAAAAGAGTCATTCAGGCCCTGATTGACCGAGCCAAAAGCTTTGGCTTTCCATCTTTGCGAGTTGCTGACATATATGACTATAACATCGGCTCTCAGAGACTGTTTGAGAGCTGTGGATTTCATGCAACAACAGCAACGGATCGGGGACATAGTTATGAACTGCTGCTATAACACTGGTGAGGGCATCGTCTCAAACCAGAGAAACGATTGGTTTACCGTAGAGAATATAGACCCAGACACGTTTGTCATCAGCGAGTACAAACACTGGGAAGAACCCCATTGCTACCTGGTGTGCGGGCGGGAACGGGCCGCTCTCATCGACACTGGATTAGGTGTGGCCAACATCAAAGCCATTGTGGATACACTCACCTCCCTGCCCATTCTGGTATTAACTACCCATGCACACTGGGATCACATAGGTGGTCACAGGCAGTTCCACCACATTGCCGTGCACGAGAAGGAACAAGACTGGCTGAACCACTTTCCCATTCCCCTAGCGGTGGTCAAGCAGAATCTGATGCGCCATCCCTGTGCATTCCCCCAAGATTTCGACATCAATTCGTACCATATCCTTCAGGGGCAGCCGCAGATTCTCTTGCACGACGGAGATACCTTAGACCTGGGAAACCGATCGTTGACCGTTGTCCATACACCAGGGCATTCCCCCGGTCATTGCTGTTTCTATGAAGCGGATCGTGGGTATCTATTCTCTGGCGATTTGATCTACCGTGGCTGTTTGGATGCCTTTTACCCCACCACTGACCCGGTTCAATTTTCGAATTCCATCAATAAGGTTCAGCTGTTGGACATAGCCAAGATCCTTTCTGGCCATCATCAGCTGCACGTCCCTGTTCACATTGTAGAGGACATTCAGAACGCGTTTGGGTGGTTAAAAAAAACCGACCAACAAAAACAAGGGTGCGGAGTCTTTGACTTCGGCCTTTTCAGCATCCATCTCTGAGAAAACGAGAACGAGCCGATTTCCCTCAAAATCAGCTCGTTCTCGTTTCTTACATTCTTCAGGATTTTGAAATCTGGTTGAGTTTCTTGTTCCAATCCAAAATGTGACCCCCTCATCCGGTTTTAGTTCATTCCGATCGTTCTTCCCCACCGCACCAGAAAACAGCAGTGCAGTTTTCCTGTTTCCTTTGTCCACTCCTTATGTATGGATTCTACCCCACAGTATTTGTACTCTCAATTCCATTTTGGAGAGAACCACACACCTCGATGCTGTGTCCCCAGAACAGGTTGTCATCATCATAATAGGTAGTGGAGTCCCCCTCATTTGATAAAACTTCTCAAACATCGTGGGTTCTCCTCCCTCCTCAAAATCGCCCTGGATTGTCTGGTTCAGACATTTACCAGGGGCCACAATCAAACCCTACCGCATGTCCAGCCTGCATCGAACCTCATTCCCTGCTGAAGACGATGGTCTCTTCCGTAAAATAAAATGCCCTGCGCCGCTTTGTCCCAAAGACAAGCTAACGCTTGGCATAAAACATCCGCACAAGAAAAGCGGTCTATGGAGGGAGCAATGGTACTTTCCCATTGCTCCCTCCATATGATCCAGTTTCTATCACAATTTATCCATCTGCACAAGCGGCATTTCAATCTTGGTTGAGCACCATCGTTTTTCCGCCGTGAGTTCTGGACTCCTCTGCGGCCAAGGCCATCAAATGGCTGTCCACCGATGCCCGAATATCGGTCAGGGCCTCCCCTGTTTCTCCAGAAAACAGCGCAAATGCCGCCTGCATGAGGCCACCATCTCCGCCACCGTGGCCGCTGGTTGCTTTCGCATTGTTGCAGTCGATGTGTTCTACCGGCTTTCCAAAGGGACGGTATACAATCTGATGGCTGAGCATATCTCCCTCAATTTCACCCAAGGTACCCATCAGGCGAATGGTGCGGCGGTTTTCCCGTGTGAACGCGGTCATGGTAAAGGTGGCTGTAACCCCGTTTTCAAACTCCATCGCAACCACTTGATGATCCACCACGTCATTGTCACAGTGGTAGACGCATCTCCCATAGGGGCCGGTCTTCAAGGCTTGGTAAATTTTCTCTTCGGTTGCAGTACCATTGCAGAGCACAGTGGCGGGCCATCCATGGGCCCCACTTCGATACCCAGTGGTCTCATGGTCCAAGTAAATGTGCTCGGCATCATAGGGGCAGGTGTCCTTGACCTTGCACCCGTCCAGGCAACGGAGCGCAGCGCCTTCCGGAGCACGCTCGGCCTTGAACTCGCTCAAGTGTCCAAAGCTGGAAAGCGCATGGCACGGGGCATCGGCAAGCCACCGCAAAATGTCCATATCATGGCAGCTCTTGGCCAAAATCATGGGGCTTGTCTCCTCGCTGCTGCGCCAGTTGCCACGCACAAAGCTGTGTGCCTGGTGCCAGTAGGCTACATGCTCCACAGCATCTATGGTTCGAAGCGTACCAATGGCCCCCTTCGACAGCATCTGTTTCAGAGTGCTGTAAAACGGGGTGTAGCGCAAGACGTGACACACCACCACGTTTCGCCCTGTTTCCACCGCCTTGTCACGCAGTGCAATACATTCCTCCCAATCGGGTGAAATCGGCTTTTCCAAGATGAGATCATACCCGAGATCCAGTGCCTTCAATGCCTGAGGTACATGATCCCGGTCTTGTGTGGCGATAATCAGTACATCCGCCAGTTTGCCCGCTTGGAACAGTTTCTCCGCACTGTCAAAAACCCGTTCCGGCGCCACACCGAATGTTTCAACGGCCGCCTTTCGACGCTCCGGCAAAAGGTCAGCCACAGCCACCAACTGCATCTGTTCCGGACAGTTTTTTGCGTAGGCGGAATAGGCCTCCATACCACGATTGCCAAATCCGCACACAGCAAATGTCATTGGTTTTTTCATATGTATCCCCCTCATGTTCATCGACTGCAATCACAATCTTTATCCTGGTACAGTTTAGCACGCTATCTTCCCCGGGTCAACCTGGATCGCACGACTGAAAACCAGGAACACCACACGGACTCTGGAATGGGAGGAGACCGCTGTAGAGTCCCAAACTTTTAGCTTTACTTTTAGCTTTATTGTATTATCTTTCCCTGTGTCAGAAAAACGGGCAAAAGTGGTGGTTTCGCTTGGTAGATTTTTCAAACCTGGACTGATATACTGTGAAGCACAGAACACAAATTCAGGAGGAATGTTTCATGAGTTTGGGAAGCAGTTTATACCATGCCCGGAAAAAGAGCGGGCTCACCCAGGAAAATGTGGCTGAAAAACTGGGGGTCAGCCGTCAGACCATCTCCAAGTGGGAAACCAATGAGACCTTGCCCGACATCCGCCAATCCAAGGGTCTGGCCATGCTCTACCATATGACCCTGGACGAACTCATCGAATACGATTTCGACGAGCAGCAGGCCCAGCAGATGATCGAAAGCGTCAGTGACGAAGCCCAGGCCCGCATTGACTGGAACAAAGTGTGGAGCAAAAAATATCCCGTGCTGGCCACCTATCACAGGACCGTGCGCATCCACGACTACGCCCCTACCCTGCAGGAGATGCTCACCCAGCTTCAAGTGGATTACGGCTACAACCATACTGACGCCCTCCTGGTACTCAAAGACATTCTGGCTCGAGTATGGAAGGGGCAGATGTAACCCTCACCCTTGATGTCAACCGTTGAACACCAATCCAATGGTATTTACATCCTCACTGGTAGCTCCATAGAACACCGGAACCGGCTTTTCTGCCAGTACAAACGCATTACTGGAAAGCAACGCATCATCTTCCTCACTGAGATAGTTGTCCTCTCGTATCCTTCCAATTTGCACCGACGATTTTTCTCCCGGTGCTCCCTTCACCATGGAGTAGCAGCTGTCGAAATTGAGTTGAATCCGATTTCCTTCTTTGTCGAAGGTCCATCCGCCATTGTCACTGCTCCGTTGCTCTTTGCGCTCGTACCCGATTGCTCGGGTCCGCTCTTCGTTTCAAAAGCAGGGTGTGCCGCAGAAACCTTTGTTTCCACGGCACACCCTGCTCCATTCTTCGGTCAGCCGGACGCCTTAAAGTTATAAATCGGCTTCAATACCTCCACCACATCCACCGACTCCCCGATGATGTCCATGACATCTGACAGGGATTTATACGCCATAGGTGCTTCATCCAGGGTGGACTCATTGACTGAGGTCGTATAAATCCCCTCCATCGTCTTCTTGTATTCCTCCAAGTTTAAGGTTTCTCTGGCCTTGGTACGGGACATCAATCTTCCCGCTCCGTGAGGTGCAGAAAAGTTCCATTCCGGATTCCCCTTTCCTCTGGCCAGCACACTGCCATCGCGCATGTTGATGGGGATCAGGACCAACTCATCCTTGTGCGCAGCAATTGAGCCCTTCCGCAAGATCATCTCATTGGTATCAATGTAATTGTGGATGGTATGGAACCCCGAGACGCCGGTCATTCCCGTGCGTTCCAGCAGAACCTCTGCCATTCTCTCCCGACTGCGTCGGGCAAACTGCTGGCATATTTTCACATCGTGCAGATAATCCTCCAAATATCTGCCGTACAGATAGCAGAGATCTGCGGGGATGGTTGGTTCCTTGGCCTCGTAAGCACACGCCAAATCCTTCAGCGCATTCTGGATTTCGGCCCTGCGCCCCTGTTCCTTATAGGTGCGGATGATAACTTCTCTCTTCTCAAAGTAATCCGATTTCCCCGCATGCAAATCAACGGCCAGGTTTTGATAGTACTCCGCCACCTGCTTGCCAAGATTCCGGCTGCCGGAATGAATCACCAAATACTTGGTTCCGCTGGATGCCACATCAATTTCAATGAAGTGATTGCCTCCCCCCAGGGTTCCCAGGCTGCGCTCCAGGCGTTTGGCCTGTTTCAAGCTCCGGTAACACCGCAGGCCGGTGAGGTCAAACCGCTCCATACGCCCTTCCCAAACATCTCTGCCGCTGGGGATATAATGACATGCTTCGTCCACCTTGACACAGTCAATCTCCACGTTTCCCAGTTCCACCGTGTACATGCCACAGCCAATATCAACCCCCACAATGTTGGGAACCACTTTGTCTGTTATGGTCATGGTGGTACCAATGGTGCAGCCCTTACCTGCATGTACATCCGGCATAATCCGAATTTGAGAGCCGGCAGTGAAGTCATGGTCACACATTCTCCGAATTTGTTCGATTGCCTCGTCCTCAATGACAGAGGCATAGCAAAGGGCGGTATTTACATTTCCTTTTATTTCGATCATTGCGCTGCTCCCTTCCCTGTTTGTACAGCATACCGGATTGGGGAGATGTGCCAAACCTCTCGGTATTCTAGGCCCCCATCCTCCTCTTGCTGTCTGGGTTTTCTGCTTCTTACATGCCATATGATACAATTTCCAACGCTTCTTTTCACGGAAAAAAAGCTGCGAACTCATCGGAGTTCACAGCCTTTTTGCGCAATCAGACGCTCTCTGATCAATGCCACAAAGCTGGCAGGTTCCAGCACCTTGACAAACGGCCCAAAGGAGAGAATCCGGATCACCAATTCCGTTTCATCTGGTTGGTCATACCGGATTCGAAGGAGATAGCGGTGATTATCCACCTTTTCGGCCCGCTTTTCAAAATGAGCAAAATGCATCATCACCCGCTCCAACGCATTGCGCTCATCCACAATTTCCAGCAAAACTTCTCGATTTTGTACTTCTGGTGTCTCCTCTCTCCAAGGCCCATGCCCATGATAATAAAAGCAACTGGTCACACGAGCCAAGTTAAAATATCGGTATCTGCATCCAGAGGCCAGAATCCGAATCTTATCGTCCTTCTCTGAGTATTCAAAGCCCTTTGGGAAAAAGCGCACCCGTATTTCTCTGCCGTAGCGGTTGGTCATGGTGATCTTGACCGGACTCTTTGTCCGGATGGCCTCCCGTATCAGATGAAAATGGGCGATATACGTTTCATCTTCAAACGGGTCGCCATCTGCATATTGGTCGTAAATTTTGTAGTCGGCCCGGGTAAACAGCGGCTCTACATCATCCAAAATCGGCGGAGGCGTGCAAAAAAGCCGCATGCGCGGGTCTTCGGCGATGGATTTCAGCCACCGCTTTTCCAACATCGTCAGCGGCATGGTGGGTGGATGCCGTAAGATGGGAGAGAAATCTTTTCCAAGCAACGGCCACCGTCCGGATTTCAGCGCAGGCAAAATGGTAAGCGCACTTTCTGAAAACGCCGTTTCCATGACCAACTGCTGGAATTCCTGTTCTGTGGCATGGCTTTGGGCCGCTCGTGCTAAAATTTTGGCCACGGTATGGTAGTAGACCGAGTACAATTCACTAAAAATCATAGTCCTTCCCCTCCGTCGATTCCATACAAACGGTACATAGCCTGTAAATCTGCTTTGAATTTGTTCTCCGCGGTTCGATTGGAAAAATGCAGTCTGGTGATCCTGGATAGGAAGGTTCGAATCCAAGGCAGCATCTCATTGGTATCGAAAACCTCCGCCGTATAACGATAGTGGTGGGCATCCAGCCTCTCCACCCTGCCACACCGTTTTTCCCGTTCCAGCCGGTGCACAATGTATGTTTCCTCGTCTGAAATCTTTACGTCGAACTCCACACGCTCCAAATATTTTGTGCTCCATCGACCATTCACGCCCCACATATGAGGTTCTGCCTTGGCCAAGGCTGCCCGCAAGGCATCAAACTGCTCACAAGGCTCTTCTAGCCTGACCTTGGACATGTAATCCAAACGATAGGCATTCAAGCGGTTGGCCTTCTCGTGGAAGGCCAGAAGATTCTGCCGTCCATTTTGTGCACTGATATAGATTTTCAATGGCACAAGGCGCAGAGTCTTGACTTCATTGGCACGTTTCCCAAGGTTGTCCACCAAAACATAGCGTTTTTGACACATGGCATCAAAGAGCATCGCCAAAACCTCACTATCCATGGTCTGCGTGATGTAGTGATGTTTGAAGGAAAATATGCTGGCATGCTGGTCTAGATTATCCTGTAGATAGGAGCCCACCACACCGCAGGGAGCCGCCTCACTGAAAAAGTCAATGGCATCTGTCATATTGGAAAGTTCGGTGTCCGGCATTCGTCGGTAGAAGGTCTTGCGCCCTTCCTTCTCCATGCAGATGATACCTTCCTGGGCATATTCTTTCAGCTTTTTCCGAACAGTAGATTCATCAAACGTCAAGGGATGTTCAAACGCACCCAGGTATTTGTCCATCTCCTGAACCAGCTGGGCCAGTGTCATGCGAATCTCCGGGTCATAGAGAAGATCCAGCAAAATAAAGTGAAGGACAATATCACCATCCGTAAAGCTCTTGGATTTCCACGCTTTATACAGTGGATTGGGTTGCGCCGTTCGGCTGTCAATGGACAAGAACACCTTCTTCCCCTCTGCGGTCTGGGCAAATCGCATATCATCTCCAAGCCAGCTTTCCAACCTCCGGCGCTCATCGTCATAAGAACGGGCACTCTTTTTGTCGTATTCCGTCCTGCTTTTGAAGCCATAAACATAAAACTCCCGCATGTAAGCGCGAATCTTTTCAAAATTTTTAATTCGCTCACTGTATGCCATTCCAAGTGCCCTCCTTCTGCAATACTTGACCGCAGTTTCTCACACATTGGGCTGGATGGCCACTTTGATCACCCCATCCTGCCGATTCTCAAACAGCTCATAGGCCTCCGCAATGTCCCTCAGCGGATAGGTGTGGGTGATCAGCGGCGTGGTGTCGATGTCCCCTTGAGCAATGAGTCGGAGGATTTCTTTACAGTTGCAGCCATCCACGCCTCCTGTTTTGAAAATCAGGTTCTTTCCGTACATATCCGGCAGAGGCAAGGTTTGAGGGCCATCGTAGAGGGCAACCACCGTAACAATGGCATTGGGCCTGGCGCAATCCCATGCCATGCGGAACGTGTCTTCACTGCCCGCCACCTCCAGCACCACATCGGCGCCGCCATGGTCGCTGTGGGCCAGGACAAAGTCCTTGAGCCCGTCTGAAGTTGTGGTCAGCACCTCCGGATGGTGTTTGCGGACAAAGGCCAACCGGTTCTCGTCCATGTCACAGACAAGGACGCGCTTCGGGTTATGCAGACGCACACACTGGAGCGTACACAATCCCGTAGGGCCCGCACCAAGAATCAGCACGGTGTCCTCGTTGTGAATTTCAGAAATCTGTGCAGCCCAATAGCCGGTTGCCAGCACATCCCCCACCAGCAGGGCCTGTACATCGGTGACTGCGTTGGGAATCTTGTCCAGCCCCTGGTCCGCGTAGGGCACCCGAACATACTCCGCTTGTCCACCATCGATCCGACACCCCAAGGCCCAGCCACCGTTGGAATCGGTGCAGTTGTTCACCCAGCCATGCTTGCAGAAGAAGCATTCACCACAGAAGGTCTCTACATTTACGGTCACACGGTCCCCAGGCTTGACGGTGGTGACCGCTGCGCCAACCTGCTCCACCACCCCCACCATCTCATGGCCCACCGTGATTCCCGGCACCGCGCGGGGTACGCTGCCGTGCTTGATATGGAGGTCACTGGTGCAGATGCTGGCTAAGGTCACCTTTACAATGGCATCCCGGTCATCCAAAAGCACCGGCTTCGGCTTTTCTATGAGTTCAAATTTTCCTTGTTCGATGTATGTATAGGCAAGCATAACCGCTCCCCCTTTGTTATGAATTTCCGGTTTCCTCATTCTGCGTAATGGAGATCATGGAATTTGTTGACTGCTTCTAAAACTCAGTCTCACTCCAATATTCTTGTGGGTGTCCGCAGTTCCTCCAGGCCACGATAAATCACGCTCTCAAAATCTCCATATATCATATGCTGGGGCAATCCTTCCAACGCTCGGATCAGCATATCTCTGGATGGCAACGCCTCCAGATCATAAAATGCTCCGTAGTCTCGGTTCCCTGGAAGGGCTTTGATCAGCTCTGCGGTTTGCTCCAGATTGATGTGGCGCAAATCACCTAGGCATCTGGTTTCCGCTCCTGAATTGCCCACATACAGCTGACAATCCTGGTGCAATGTGAAATATTGTTCCTCCTGCGGTTGTACAAACAACTCTTTCAGATCAGTCATGCTCCGCAATCGCTCTATTCCGGCAGCAATGGTGTTCTGTCTGGCCCTTCCTTCGACCTGCTCTCCATCTTGCCGCCACTCCTCCCAGGCTCCTCGGAGTGACTGGACCGTCTCTATGGAGGCACGGTAAGGCTCAAAGTCCAGCATGTGACGATGAGGGGTGAAAATTGGAATCACGAAGGCCACACAGTTTGGCTGCAATGTTTCCAGCATAGCAGTCATGGATGCCTGGTCTTGCGTAAAGTACCGATTCAGCATCAGGGACACCTCTACGTCCGCCCCCTGTGCCTTCAGGTATTCCGCCGCTGCAATCGCTGACTCATAGGCCCCTTTTCTTCGCACCATTTCATCATGATGGGCTGGACTTCCATGAATGGTAATGCCAAAAGAACGATAGCCGCCATTCATGTATGCCTCAATCACCGCACGTTTGTCCTTTCGATGGATCAGCCCTACACCAGTTGTCATTCCGTGATGGTAATTTTGTATCCAGCGGGTATGCGTGGTTGCATCCAGAATCTGCACAATATCGGGATGCGCCATCGGTTCGTGATCCAATGTAAATGTAACTTCATCCGGAAGATATTGTGCAAGAATATCCAGCTTTTCGATACACAGCAGCGCATCCTCCAGCGGCATCCATGGCCCGGGGCCGCCATTCACATAACAGTGCTTGCAGCGTGTATGACATCCAGCCACCAAAACATCAATATTAATCATGCGATCCTCCAATCCCTACCCTCTATATGTCTTCCATCAGTTTGGCATCTATGCGCCGAAACAGCCTTCTGTGTTCCTCATAGTCCCACTTTTTCTCTGGCATCCATCCATGATACAAACGGAGCAACTCCGGCAAATCTCCCCACAATGCTCTCACTTTTTCATATGCAAACGTATTGGCATCCATCTCATAAGGCAGACTCAGGTATGCAGCAGTAAAATAGTCCTCTCCACCCTCTAGGACACATTCCTTCCAGCTGTTCTCTTCCAATTTGAAGCATGTGCCGTCGTATATCACCACATAAAATCTGCTTTCTTGGATTTGTCCATCAAATAGCCCCGGCTGGAGATACTGCATGGCATGCCGCAGCTCATGGTACACATAGTAGAGCGACTCCCATTGTGGAGCATGTTCCAGTACCCCACGGTTGAGGTACAAGGTGTTTACCGTCACGTCATAGGTGCCAAATGCGGTTTGGTAGCCTTCTGGCATATCGTATGACAAATGGACGTTCAAGGCATTTTGAGCACAAAACGCGGAAACCAATTTTTCGATGTCACGCATCCGTTTCCCATCCTTCCCTATCAGCAATATTACTTTTTACGGCTATTTCTATCAAAACGAGTGGGACACCTTCCAATGTGCCGTCAAGTTATTTTGGTGTTCTACCGTTTCAAACCCTACAGATTCAAACAACTGAATTGCCGGAGTTTGATCCACACCCACCATTAGCATCATGCCACTGGGCTGATTCCTTTCCAACGCTTTTGCCATCAATTTTCTGCCATATCCCATTCTCCGGTACTCTTCCAGAACAAATAAGTCATACGGCTCGTTTTGGTCAAAGCAATGGGTTACATCCAAATAGCCCACCACGTTGCCTTCATCCATTGCCACAAAGACTCGAAATCGGTCCAATGCCGCAAGAACCTTATCCGCCGTCCAGTACATGTCCTTGTTATGAATGGCAAGATACTGGCCTTCATTTTTCTCAGAGTACAGCTCCACACCGGTGGTGTCTACTTCCTTAACAGGGCCCAAAAACACCATCTTTTGCTGCTCGGGTTCAAATTCTGCGTTTCTCATTTTTAGCAGCTGTTTCAACAGATGGTTCTCAGGATTGAACACAAAATCCGCATCATAACCGGGATAGTGCTGCTCTAAGCAGCGGAAAATCTCCTCATACGCAGATTGGACACGAGACAGCCCCACAAGCATCTCTATGTATCGTTCTTCTTTTAAGATCAGAAATGCAAACAGACCGATCATCTGCCCATCCAGATAAACGCCCCATACACCGTGTTTCTCTGGTGACTCCATACATTTTGCGATATTGTTCTGGAATTGCTCCTCATTAGAGAGCATGGGGTCAGAGAATTGGAAATCTCCATGGAATTGTGAAACAAACTCCCAGCACACTTCCACCGAGTTCATATTTTGAATCATGTATTTCCTCCTGTCTGAAAGCGTTGGATAATTTTCACAAGCAAGAAAGGAATCTGCGACATCTTTCCCCTGGTTCATAGAATGGCAGTGCCATAGCAGATCTCGTTGATGGCATCGGAAGGCAGTTTGAGACTCTCCAAACATGGTCTGGCCATGGCCGCACTTCGACGGCCATGATTCCCACAGCCCTCTCGGGTCTTCATTTTCTCGCAGCAGGCAATGTCGTGCAAAAGTGCTGCAATTACTGCATAGGTCACATCAAAGCTTTCCTTTTCAGCAATTTCCTTGGTTTAGCCTGAGTCAGTCCTATCCTAAATCAAAATTTTTCAAAACAAAACACATTGGGAATCTCATGCTCGCCAAACAGCTTCCTAGCCATTCGATACATGGCTTTGGCATGGATACGATCATGCCAAAGAAAGCGGCGCAACACTTTACGAAGTGACCAGCTTTCCCCATAGCTTCCCTCAAACACACGATTTTCCAGAAAGTTAGGATTTCGTTCCAGGTGCTCAAAGCCTCTGCAGCGGCAATCCAGAATGGCTCCTTCATGGTCGGCCTCTACTTCTATTTCGCCAAAGTAATAGTCATTCACATTTTTGGTGTGCTGATACATCTCCTCCGCCGTTCGCGGTACCTGCCCGTAGAATGTGGCGCGCACAGGAGCAACGCTGGCGTTTTGATCTGGAATTGCCTCGTACAGTGCCAGGAAATCTGCCGCAGACTTTAATACCAGGTTCTTTAATCCAATGTATTCCTCCTGAGAAAGCGGTTCTTTCTCGGATGCAAACAGCACCTGGGAATCGGCATCACAGATGTCCACGGAGCAAGCTGCATCCTGTATGACGGTGACCTCAAAGTTTTTGGGAATGGCCTCTCCTTTCCATTTCAGATAGGATTGAACTTCTCCCGCCATTTTTTGAAGGGCGATTTCAAGGTTGGCCCCTCGCGTATAGGCTCCAGGGAAATTGGCCGCATACAGCAACGTGTCGTTGCCGTTGTGCTCCCAAACACATGCAATGTTCATGTGACTGCACGCATTCTCAATCACATTTTTTAGCCCATAGAAGTACCATTTTGTCCCACGCTCATACTGGATTTCCTCCAGCTGCATCCCCAGCTTCTCCATCAGCCCCACAGATTTGACCCCATCGATGGTCTCCGCAAAGATCTTTTTGACTTTTAGGGTACGAAATGCGTGATCTATTACCGCTCCGCAGGCTTCAAACGCGTAGCCTTTCCGCCAAAAATTTCGGTTGAAGAACCACCCCAGCTCATATTCGCCCGGTTGAATTTCGCTGAACAAGATATAGCCAATCACTTTGCCGCTTTCCTTGTGAACAGCCGCTACCGCACCGCCACGAGCAATACAAAACGAAGCCAGAAACTGCTCTGTTTTTTCAAAGTCGTATGGGGGTTCACAGTTCTCCATGGTCTCAGCATCGCCAAAGATGTCGTATAAATCGGCGGCATCTTCCGGGCGAAAGTTACGGATGATGAGCCGTGGTGTTTCCAAATACATTCTAATTTCTGTCTCCTTTCCTCGCTTTGATCCATCACACTTCTCTTCGGATCAAAATTCCTTTCATATACTGCGAATGGTTATGAAACTCATAAATCTTGGATTTTTCTTGCTCTGTGCACCCAATGAGTATCTTGATTTCAGAATCCTTCTTCCTGGCATCCACCACACACATGATCGCGTCTATTTGGGGTTCCGGTGCCGAACCCACCCATACATCAATTCCCTCACCATCCATGGAAGTTGTATGCTTCAAATATCCATAGTCCACCTGGTAGATCATGTGCGGAAATTTTGGATGCGCCGAGCCCTTTGGCCGGTCAATGACGATTTCCGATTGCCCAACCAAATCATCTAACATATTCCAAAATTCCTCGTTCATGTTGCACCTCCTGCTTGAACGAGATCGTATCTTTTCTAATAAAGTTTCTCAGAATTGCCACAATATTGGAAATACATCTCTTTCGTCATGCAGTAATAGCGGAAGCCATCAGCTTCAGAAACAAATTGAAATCCCACCTTTTCCAACACATGCTGGCTTCTGCTATTTTTCACAAGGCAATCTGCAAACACAGCTTTCATGTCCATGTGTTCAAAAGCATATTGTATCGCCTGTTTTTCCGCTTGCGTGCCATAGCCCTTATCTTTAACACTATCATTCACCATGCAGATTTCAAGCTCACACGAACGATTTACCCGATCAATATGTTTCAAACTGACATCACCAATGACCGTATCCCCCAGCAACACGGAAAGTCCGATACGGTCAGACTGCCGCTCTCTGTTGTGAAAGAACGCATCCACACATCCTGCGTCATAGTGATAGGACTGATACGGTTGGGTGTCAGAAAAGAGCATCGGGTCTTGTACCAGTGCTCTATAGAATTCATGACAAGATTCTCGGGTTTGTTTCACGAGCATTACCCTACAGTTGCCATGCAACATTTCCAAGCCATTCACCTCCATGATATTTCTCATGTCGTTGAAGCCCAAACGGATTGGGAGGCAGCTTCATCCCCAATATCTCGTCCATCCTTCACGCACCGACGTCAAATTGAAAGGTTATGGAATTCTGCCAGCTTTCTTCATTCTCCAAATCCTGTTTGATCACTGTGCCGCCATTGCGCTGGTAAAAGCCCATGGCATTGGTATTGTCCGGCTGGCATTGGCAAGTGAAACGCTCCGCTCCCAGTGCCCGAAAATGATTCTTGATGAATCCAAATGCCTTACTGCCAATCCCGTGATTTTGAAATTCGTGTTCCATGTAGAGTGACAGCACATGTGCAGGATCACTGTTGCGAAGGGTGATGTAGCCTATGGAACGTCCTCCATATTGAATTAGATAGACCGCATAGTGCGGATCTTGGATGCGCTGGGCATCCTTCTTTGTGTGCCAAGCTGCATCGAATTGGTCTATCATATCATCGGGATAAATACCTCGATAAGTTGTCTCCCATATTTTTTTGCGCAGCTCTGCGATGGCGGCAGCGTCTTCCACCTGCGCGGGTTGAAACTCCACCCAGGACAGCTCCAGCCGTTTTCTCGATCTCCTCTGATACTCCTCCACCAACAACGGCTGTATCTGTGGATACGTCCACTCCGTCGGCAGTTCGTCCAAGAGAAGCACGTTTTCTATCTCGTTGTGCAATTCGCCTTCAAATGTCTCAATATTTGCAAAGAATAGCATTCCATAGCATTCGTCTCCGGATGGATTGACGCGGTTTTTCCCCAGCACCGAATACACACAGATGGGCTCCATGGAAAAATCCACCGCTCCCGTTTCCTCCTGTAATTCTCTTCTTGCGGTGTCCAGGATGGACTCTCCCTGTTCCCGGTGCCCGCCGGGGAGTTCATACGTCTGTCTTTCCCGATGTTTGCAAAAAACCCACTTCCCACCATGTCGGGCAACGATCACCGCAAACTGCAAAAGTCCATCCTCTACCTGCTCATAAAAGTTCACTTTCATATGAGTTTCCCCCAAAATGTTCAAAGAAGTTCCCTGACCTTGTGGGCCGGGCGCTACCAGATCATAAATGGCCCTTTGTCCCCAATCAGGGCAGCCACAACTTCCGTCATTTCTTCATCCTTCCAATCAGCCGATTTCCATTTTCCTTGAGCCAACTGCGATGATCCGCATAATTGGGCATGTACTTCTCAACCTCCGCCCAAAATGCAGGAGAGTGGTTCAGCTGCTTGCGGTGGCACAACTCATGCACCACCACATAGTTTCGCACTTCCTCGGGGCAGAGCATCAGCAGGCAGTTGAAATTGAGGTTGCCTTTGGATGAGCATGACCCCCACCGAGTCTTTTGATTGCGTATGGTAACACGGCCTACCGTCACGCCAATTTTCGCTGCATATTTTGTCACTCGATGGGCCAAATCCTCTCTTGCCGCATCTGCCAGTGTGCGGATTTCCGCCTCGGTGAGAGGCGGTTCCGTCTCCTCCTGCCTTGCTTTCCCCCACTCCAGGTGTCTTTGAATCCACCCGGATTTTTCGGCCACAAAGCGGCGAATGTCACTGTCCTTCATGCGCATCGGCGCACGAACAAGCACACGCAAATCGCTTGTGATCTCAATGGCAATGGTCCGCCGATGGGAGCGAACCACTTCTATTTCATTGATGATTTCTTTCTGTGAACTCATGCCATTCATGAACCATCCTACGCTCCTATGTTCCGTGCCATCCCATGCCCCATGATGCAAGAATCAACGGATGGGCAAGCTTAAAGTATTATTATCGTATCATTTTTCACGGATTTTTTCAACGCTGCCCCCAGAGCTTGCAAAAAAATACTGAAACGAAAAAACCTTCTCTTCCATCCAGACGCACATCTGCATGGAAGAGAAGGTTTTGACGTTGATGTCTGTATGTGAAAACCGGCTTCTCTACGGAGACGGTAACACTGCCATCTCTTTGACGTTTTTCGCTTTCTGGCCAAGAGCAATGGCAAGCCACCCCATCGTATGGTAAAATGTAAAATCATATTCCCAGGAGGTAGTCGAATATGACTCTTGTAATTTGTGAGGACGAAATCCATTTCGCCGCACACTTGAACGATATTGTAACCAAATATCTCCAACAAAAAGGGCTGCATGCCGCCATTTCGTTGTATGCCAGCGGAGAGGATTTCTTACGCTCAGGCATCACCCCAGACATTATTTTGATGGACATTAAACTCCCTGGCCAGAGTGGAATGGACATTATGGAAAGGCTCCGAGAGGCTGGGTGCAACAGTCAAGTTATTTTTATCACGGCGTATCAGGAGTATGTATTCCAGGCCTTTGATCTGGATGCGATCCATTATCTTGAGAAGCCACTCAACCAGAGCAAATTTTTTTCTGCCATGGACAAGGCGTGGAAACGTGCTGTTTCCGACTGTGGAAAGGCTCTGACAATTAACAACAGAGCTACGGTGTCCAGAGTGCGAACCAAGGACATTGTTTATTGTGAAGTATTCAACCATCAGACTGTGATTCATACGATGACCGATGAGTACCACTATTTCGGTACTCTGGATTCGCTCGAGCGAGAGTTGGACCACCACTTCTTCCGTTGCCACAGAAGCTATCTTGTCAATCTTGACTATGTTGTGGATAAGGAACCGGGAATCGCTGTACTGGCTGACGGCGCCAGGGTTTTCATTTCCAGGAGAAAACAGCAGGAGTTTACCGCAAAGCTTTTGGCCTCGTTCAGAAGGGAGGATTGACATTGCCCGTCACTCTATATCTTTGGTGGATCCTGTCCAATGGAATCCTTTCGTATGCTTCCCTTGATTTCCTTCTCTGTGTCGCTGAGACAGACGGTAGAAAACATATCCCTCTTTTCCTGGCAATCAACGCGGTTCTCACCGCCGGGATCACCGATCTGCAAATTCCAGGCACCTTTTGGCTGGAGATTCCATGGCTGATGGTCTATGCTGTCCTTTTTATGCAAATCCAATGGGCGAAACTGCTGACTCCCATTGCAATTCTGTTCACGCTGCGCACCTTTCTAGAGGGTTTTACCGCAGTTCTCACCGCATATACAGCCTCTCATCTGAACCTGTCTTCGGATGGGACCTTGGTGCAAATTTTTCTCTCCCTCCTGCTTACCATTATTTTTCTTCTCCTGTTGCGGTTCGTTCAAACACGTTTTGTACGTTCCCTGCAAAAATCCGTGTCCTCGTACTTGTATGCGCTGCTACTCCCCTGTGCGTTGATGGTACTCACCATTCGTTATGGGTTGAGATTGGACGGTTCCGCCGTTCAGCCGCATCTCTTCTCTTTTCATGCAGGGGACAGCTTCACCACTGTCTTTCTGATGATTGGCGCAGCCATTGTTTTTTTCATCATGCTTGAGATTTTTAGCCGCGTAATCCGATGGACAGAGCAGGAAACCGCAGTCACCCTTTTGACCAGCCAATTGGCCGGACAGCAAATCTACATGGACGAAGCAAAAAAGCGAAATGAGCTGTATGCCTCATTCCAGCATGATTTGAAAAATCACCTATTGGTCTTATCCGGTCTCATCCACCAAGGCAATTATGAAGCGGCAGGACAATACGCGGACAAATTGCACGCCAGTTGTCACGCGCTCAGATTTCCCGTTTCCACAGGAAATATGGTTTTGGACACCCTTTTGAGCGAAAAACTAAGCTATGCCCATCGCTGTAAAATCCATGTGGTCTGTCAGGTGCGGATTCCCCCAGGCTTTCCTGTGGATGATATGGATTTATGCGTGATCGTTTCCAACATCCTGGACAATGCAATCACGGCGTGTACGCAGGTGGAACCATCAAAACGAGTTCTGCACATATCCACAAACGTTCGCGGCAATTTTCTGGTCCTTGAATCCACCAACTCTGTGGCCGTCAGTCGGCCGATTCAGGCAGGAATCGGCTTGCAAAACATCAAAAGCATTTCCAAAAAATATCAGGGCATCACAGAACTGGAAGACACCGATGGAACGTTTCGGATTCGTGTGCTTCTGTGCGCCCAGAAGAAAGTGGGCTGTACATAATACCACTCACGCAGGGAACGAGACCATTCACGCTGCCCCGCTACACTTCCAAAAAAACGCTCCGATATAATGGATGTAGATTTTGGGAAAAATCTCGCCTACGAGGCGAAGCATCCATCACAGCATAAGGAGGTAATTCTATGTCCATACAGGTACGGCCGGGGTACACCAATCCGTTGACAACCATGACCCACTCCAAGCAAGGGCATACCCTTTTGGGAAAAAACCGAATGGCTGACAAGGCAGCCGATTTGCAAACCAAGCAGCAACAACTTCAGAACACCCTGTTATTGATGAAATCCACCGGCACCGATCATGGTGTTTCCACGGTAGAACAACAGGAAAAATTACAAGCAGAATTGGAAAAGGTGTCAGAGGAACTTCGAGCCGCCAAGAACCATGTCCCTCAGGACGTGGAGCTTTCCCAGACAGAACAGGAACCCATCCGCCACACGTCTCTCTCTTCCTCAAAGTTCAGGATGGACACCTATGAGAAAGGCGCAAAAAAAGTAGAAGCTCCTGGCATCTATCAGTTGAAGCGCGAAGAAAACTCCCGCTATCACATTTCTTTCATCCCGTATTCTGAGTAGATTTGCAGAACCCGGGAAATTCCCAAAGTCTATCCTCTGCCCTTCTCCAAGCCCTCCAGCATATAAAACCCCCACTACCACACAAAAATCCCTCGGCCCAGCCGAGGGATTTTTACTTCACTCTACTTTAGAAGGCTGGTAACGGATTTCAGCCTTTCACCCAATGCAGGCGTGCACCGCAGCGATGGCCCCGTCTGCCACAGCAGTAGCCACCTGGCGCACCTGCTTGACCCGGATGTCTCCTACGGCGTACACCCCGGGAATCTGGGTCTCCATCCACGCATTGACCGGAATGTAACCGTCTTGCAGCTCCAGTTCGGTGTACAACTGGGTATTGGGCACAGTGCCGGCATAGACAAAGATGCCACAGCCGACGTCATCTATGGTGGTCACAGACCCATCCAACTCGCTGCGAATGTCCAGCTGCTCCACCTGTTCCGTCCCCCGCACGGCATGGAGCCGAGCGTTGAGCATCAGCCGAAGGTTGGGGGTCTTTTTTACCTTCTCCCGGAACTCCGCAATGCAGCCCAGCTGGGGTTCGAAGTGGATGATGGTCACCGTTTTGGCCACGCTGGCCAAGTACAGGGCCTCCTTCACCGCTCCGTCGGCTCCGCCCACCACGTAGACATGCTTCCCGGCGTAGAGATTGCCGTGCTTGGCGGCGTTCATCCCCATCCCCTTGCCAGCCAGTTCTTTCTCTCCGGGGATACCCAGCTTGCGCCCGGTGCTGCCGTTGGCCAGAATGAGCTTTTTACACTCATATTGTCCCTGCGACGTGACCACAGCTTTCACGTCCCCCTGCATCTGTACCCGCTCCACAGTCTCACGGCGGATCTCCACCCCAGCCCCCAGGGCTTGCTGCTTCATTCGCTGGGCAAAGGTCACCCCGGTTTCGCCGGGGATAATCCCAGCATAATGGGTCACGGTGGACACCTTGCCAATCAGTCCGCCCACCTCATCCTTTTCCAAAATCAGAACCTTTTTCCCGCGGCTCACGCCGTAAATACCTGCACTGATCCCGGCAGGACCCGCTCCCACAACGATGATGTCATACATGTTCCTTAACTCCTCTCTTTTATACCAGACCCATGACAAATTGCAACACCAAGCTCACCGCGGTAATGGCCACCCAGCAGCAAGCGCCCAGGGCAATGGGCTTTCCGCCGCTTTTCACCAGCTTCACAATGTTGGTGTTCAATCCAATGGCGGCCATGGCCAGCACAATCATAAACTTACTCAATTCCTTCAGCGGCTCAAATGTAGAGACCGAAACACCGTTGCTCACAGAGATCGTGGTAATCACTGAAGCGGCGATGAAGAACAAAATAAAGAAGGGGAAAATCTTGGACATTTGCACCTTGGTCTCACCGTTTCCTCTCTCCTTGCGGGTGCGCAGGAAGGCCAGCACCAGCGTGATGGGAATGATGGCCAGGGTGCGGGTAAGCTTCACCGTCACCGCTTTGTCCAGGGTCTGACTGCCCAGATTCCACATGCTGTCCCAGGTGGCAGCCGTGGCGGTCACCGAGGAGGTATCATTGACGGCCGTCCCGGCAAAAATACCAAAGGCCTCACCGGAGGCGGTGTCAAAGCCCACCAGCTGCCCCAGGGTGGGGAACAGCAACGCTGCCAGCACATTGAAGAAAAAGATCACGGAAATGGCCTGGGCCACCTCATCCTCATCGGCGTCAATGACTGGGGCCGTAGCGGCAATGGCGGAACCTCCGCAGATGGAAGAGCCGACTCCCACCAGAGTCGCCACCTTATTGGGAATCTTCATCCAACGGCTGAGGAAAAACGCCACCACCAGAGACACGGTAATGGTACACACAATGATGGGCAGCGACTGACGCCCCGTCTGAATCACCACATTCAAATCCATCCCGAAGCCCAGGAGAATCACCGCCCACTGCAGCACCTTTTTGGAGACAAATTTAATGCCGCTGTCCACCGGGTCTCTCCACTTCCATGCCAGGGTCACAATCATACCGGCTAAAATGGCAATAACAGCACCACCGACAATGGGAAATGCCTTTCCCGCAAACCAGGATGGTACGGCAATGGCCAGACACAGTAAAATTCCGTACCCATTCTTTTTCACAAACTGCAACGCGATTCCACCTTTCTCTGTTCCTTAGATTTTCTTTGATCGTGTGCATTATACCCCCATTCATCCAAAAAATAAAATTATTTATCTTGATATACAGATAAAAATTCGTTATGATATAGGAGGTGTGTTTTACTTTGCAAAAAGGAATGATGGGCATGTTGGATTTTCGCATAGAAACCTTTTTGAGCGTATGCCGCAACATGAGTTTTACCGCTGCATCGGAAGAATTGCATATCACCCAACCCGCCGTTTCCCAGCACATTCGCTTTCTGGAAAAGGCCTACGGCTGCGCCCTCTTTGTCCGGGACGGAAAGCGCATTTCACTCACACCAGCTGGGGAGGTCTTGCTGCACACCATGGGTTCCCTGCATAACGACCACAAAACCCTGATGCGCCGCATGCAAGAGGCTGGTGGTGTTAAAAAAACACTGACTTTCGGTGTGACCCTCACCATCGGCGAATACGCTATTCTGCCCTGCCTCTCTTCCTACCTCAAGTCCCACCCAGACATCAACGTTCACGTCCATTACGGGAATACCCACACCTTGGTGGATCTGCTGCACGAGGGAAACATCGACTTTGCTCTGGTGGAAGGCTATGTGCCCCCCGAGGACTTCGACATCTTGGTGGATCGGGTAGAACCATACATCCCGGTGTGCGCCAAGGGGCATGTGTTTCAAAAGCCCGTGTCCACCTTACGGGATTTGTTAGGCGAGCGTCTGCTCATCCGGGAAAAGGGGTCTGGAACCCGTGAGATATTGGAAAAATATCTTTCGGCCTTCAACCTCAGCCTGACGGATTTCCCCCACTACGCCCAAGTGGAGAACATGCACAGCATCGTGGGTTTGCTTCAGCGGGACTGCGGCATCACCTTCCTCTATCAGGCCGCCGTGCAGGAATTGCTGGACCAGGGTCTGGTGGAGATCATTCCCATCACTGACTTTCATATGCACCATGAATTCACATTCATTTGGAATAAAAACAGCTGTTTTGCCCAAGAATATCGGGAAATCTGCGACAATATGCGCAATGACCGGGCGCTTGACGCGCCCCGCTCTGCGGTGATATGATCCCATCATGCAATTCCATGGAAAAAGGAGTCCAAACCATGCACCCCAACTTGATTTATCTCATTTTACTCTCCGCCGTCACTGGCATAGGCGGCCTGGCCCTGGGCGGCTTGCTGGGCCTGCTGCTCAAGCGAGAGTCTCCCAAAGGCACCAGCTTACTGCTCAGCTTCACCGCTGGACTGATGCTGTGCATCGTCTGCTTTGACATGATTCCCGAGGCTATGGAGCAGGTGGACCAGCTCTACCTCCCCCCCGTCTGCCTGGTGCTGGGCTTTCTCATCACGCTGGCCCTCAATGCCTGGATTGACAAGAGCATGCACCATGAGGATCACCACCACCCCCACCACTGCGCCTGCGGGCATCACGATTTGAAAACCGCCGGATTTGTGCTGGCTGCCGCTGTGGCCCTTCACAACATGCCGGTAGGCATGGCTGTGGGTACGACGGTGGCGGTACAGGGCATCTGTTATGCCAGCCTGCTCACCGCAGCCACCATTGCCTTTCACAACATTCCCGAGGGCATGAGCATTGCCATCCCTCTGCTGCACGACGGCTCCAAGCCCTTCTCCGCCATCGGCGTAGCGGCCCTCAGCGGTGCGCCCACTGTGTTGGGGGCGTTGTTGGGCTACTTCATCGGCAATCAGACCCCACTCGCCCTCTCCGTTGCCATGAGCATTGCCGGGGGTGCCATGCTGTATGTGGTGTTCTTTGAACTTCTCCCGGAAGCCTATCAGCAATGGCGGTCTAAGTGGGCCATTCTGGCCACAGTTGTGGGGTTTGCCCTGGGCCTGTTGCTGATTTACAGCCATTTGCATGTACATGTACATCCCAACTAAGGAAAGGTGGTATGGATATGACTGACGAAGCGTTGGTGGCTCTGGCCCACTCCATGCTGGACCGGGCCTACGCTCCCTACTCCCACTTTTCTGTGGGAGCCGCCCTGCTCTGCCGGGATGGCAGCGTGTTTACCGGCTGCAACATCGAAAATGCCGCCTATGGGTTGTGCCTGTGCGCAGAACGCACCGCCCTGGTCAAAGCGGTCAGCGAAGGACATGCCCACGATTGGGACACCCTGGCGGTGATCTCTCGGGGGGACGACTTCTGTTGGCCCTGCGGGGCGTGCCGCCAGATGCTCTATGAATTCCACCCCACCCTGCGCATTCTGGTGGCGCGGGGCGATCAGAGCTACCAGGCCGTCACCTTGGATCAACTCATGCCCCATGGCTTTGGCCCTCAGCAACTTGATGATTTTCAATGAATAAACCTCCTTTTCCCTGCTCATACTACCATCGGCAGAGGAAAGGAGGTTTTTCATGTGTTTTTAGACAAATTAGCCTTGTCCCTGGCCATCATTGGTGGTCTGAACTGGGGTGCCATCGGCCTGTTCAACTTCGATCTGGTGGCTCTCATCAGCGGCGGCTCCGGCACCTGGCTGGCGCGCACCATCTACGCCTTGGTGGGAATCGCCGCCATCTGGTGCATCACCCTGTTGTTCCGGCCTCTGGACCACCCACACAACAGTCAAGCCTATCATGGGTAACCCCAGCAAAATTCCCCGGCCTGAGCCGGGGTATTTTTATTTCAATTCCAGATTGACCGTGCCGCCCAGCGCGTGGATCACGCCATATCCCTCTCGTGCCCGGCACCCCCCTACGGTTCCAGGATTCATCAGGTAGATGCCCTGGCGGTACACCACCTTAGCCTGGTGGGTGTGCCCATAACAAATCACTTGCACCTGTCGGTTCAGGCCCTCTTCCAGCAACTCATCCAAGCCGCTCTTTACATATTGCAGGTGACCGTGGGTGAGGAGAAAACGGACCCCCTCCAGTTCCACCACCCGCAAATCCGAACCCTTTCCCCAGTCGCAATTTCCCCGTACCACATCCATGGGCACATCGGGATAGAGCGTTGCCAGTTCCAGTCCATCCTTATCGTGATCCCCCAGAAAGAAAACATGCTGGGGCCGCTCCTGTTCCATGGCCTCCACCATCTTACCCATGGAGCCGTGAGAGTCGGAAAATACTAGAATTTTCATGGTAGTCACCTTTTCTTTCTTTACTCATATAATAGGAGCAGGCGAGCCCAGTACGCTCTCCTGAGAGAGGAGGAATTGCCATGTCCAACTTCGACGATCTGCTCCACAACCAGCAGGCGGCACATCTGCTCTCCGACCAAAGCAAACTGGAGCAGCTGCGCCAAGCCCCGGAAACCCAGCAGCTGTTTTCCATGCTGCGGGATCATACCGGAGGAGATTTGGAGCAGGCGGCCAACCGCGCCGCCCAAGGAAATGCGGCCCCCTTGATCTCTGCCATACAAAAGCTGATGCGCGACCCAGAAGGTGCCAAACTCATGGAGAAGATGAAACAGCACTTGAAGCAGTAACTGGAATGGGGAGGTGAGCCAATGGCGGAATGGGAAGAAAAACTGGAGGGAATTCTCTCCAATCCTCAGGCCATGGAACAGATTATGGCCCTGGCCAAATCCCTGGAGGGCGGGAACACCCAGCCCACCGAGGCAGCCGCCAACCCGGCCCCTCCCACTTCCACCCCCGCGTCCTCGCCGGACCTGTCCCAGCTCATGGGCAGTGTGGGACAGCTGGACCCCAAACTGCTGTCCATAGCGGCCAAGCTCATGTCTCAGATGGGGAAACAGGACGATCGGCGCACCGCCCTGCTCCAGGCCCTGCGCCCCTTTGTCAAGCCGGAGCGATACGCCAAGCTGGACAAAGCCATCCAAATTGCCAGGCTCTCGGTGCTCATCCGTGCCGGGATTGAGCTTTTCCGGACAAAGGAGGACCCTCATGTATAGTCACTACTTACCCGACGATGATTGGATGGTGCTGGACGAGGATACCACGCAAGAGCCGCCCCATCAGGAGCGGCTCCATACCCAACCACCGCACACCAGCAATGCTGTCTTTCAGGAACTGTCTGGAGGGCTCTCCCAGCTTCTGGAGGGCATCACCAAACACATTTCCCTGGAAAACATCGACACCGGCGACATCCTCCTGGTGCTGATTCTGTTGTTTCTCTTTTTGGAGGGCGACAACTTGGAATTGGTCATCACTCTGGGTCTGATGCTCCTGTTGGGGCTGGGCGGGGATGAGAACAAAACCTGACGTTATTACAGGGCCACAAATCCAACCTTTTTATAGACCTTCCGCAGGGTCTTTTGGGCCACGCGGGAGGCTTTTTCTGCGCCTGCCCGGTACACACTCTCCAGGTAGGCCTTATCGGACAGGATGCGCTTGGCCTCCTCCCGGATGGGACGCAGGCACTCCACCACCGCTTCGCCCACGGCGGGCTTGAACACGCCATAGCCCTGCCCGGCAAATTCCTGTTCAATTTCCTGGTAGGATTTTCCCGTCACCGCAGAATAGATGTTCATGAGGTTTGCCACCCCCGGCTTGTGCTCCGGATCGTAGCGCACACAATTCTCCCGGTCGCTGTCGGTGATGGCCCGCTTAAACTGCTTCATAATGACAGCGGGATCATCCATGAGGCAGACCCGTCCGGTGTCCTCATTTTCCGACTTGGACATCTTGGCCCCCGGGTTGGTCAGAGACATGATCCGGGCCCCCACCTTAGGAATGTAGGGCTCGGGCATCTTAAACACATCCCCATAAATGCCGTTGAACCGCTGGACAATGTTACGGGTCAGCTCCACATGCTGCTTCTGATCCTCCCCCACGGGCACATAATCGGGCTGGTAGAGAAGAATGTCAGCCGCCATGAGAGAGGGATAGGTAAACAGACCACCATTGATATTGTCCGCATTCTTGGCAGATTTATCCTTGAACTGGGTCATGCGGGACAGCTCCCCAAACATGGCATAGCAGTTGAGTACCCATCCCAGTTCCGCATGCTGGTGTACATGGGACTGGATAAACAGAGTATTTTTCTCCGGGTCCAGGCCGCAGGCAATATACTGGGCCAACTGCTCCAACGTACGGCGGCGGAGATCAGCGGGATTCTGGCGTACCGTGATGGAGTGCAGATCCGCCATAAAATAGTAACAGTCAAACTCCTCCGCCCGGGCAGACCAATTCTTAATGGCCCCCAGATAAGACCCCAAGGTTAAGTCCCCGCTGGGCTTAATGCCGGAGAGCATGACTTTCTTTTCTGTTTGCTGCTGCATACTTGTCACAACCTTTGAATAGAATTCCCTTTCAGCCGCCCATACAGAGCAAAACAAGCCGATATTCGGCCTATCGCTGCTTTTCGGCTGTGATACCAGGACGGCAGAGCCGAAAGCGGTATCATGCCGCGTGTTTCGGTTGCCCCGACAAGGGCGAGAAAAACGGCTGAAACCAGAGGATAAGAGCCGCTTTTGCGGCCATTATACCACATCCCCGGTGCACCTGCAACCAGGCACGGAAAAAGCTACAGTTTGTTTCCATATCCTTAAGAATTCTTAAGAAAGCCCACAGGGCGGTGTTAAAATTTACCCTTCATAATAGAGCGTGCCTGAGGGGGAAGCCCTCGGGACTCCACAAAAGGAGCTCTATCACATATGATTCATATCTTAGAACACCTGGAACAGCGCGCTCAGCAGTTCCCCCACAAGGCCGCCCTGGTGGATGAGAGACAGGCCATGACCTTCTCACAAGCTCTGGAGACCAGCCAGCGGATCGGATCTTCCCTGGCCATCTCCTTGGCCAAGGGACAGCCTGTGGCCGTATACATGGAAAAGAGCGTGGAAAACCTCTGCGCCTTTTGGGGCATTTTGTATGCCGGCGGCTTTTATGTGTCCTTTAATACCCAGCTGCCCATCTCCCGGCTGACTCAGATGCAATCGGTGCTCCAGGCTCCCTTCGTCATCACCGATGAGGAGCACCGGGACGCCCTGGAAGGGGTGTTCCCGCCCCACCGCATCCTGCTCTACCGGGATCTGGTGAAAAGTGCCATTGACCATCCGCAGCTGGCCCGCATCCGGCAGTGTCATGTGGACACCGACCCCCTCTATGCCAACTTCACCTCCGGCTCCACCGGAGTGCCCAAGGCGGTGGTGGTGGGACATCGCTCCACCCTGGATTTCATCCATCACTTCTGTCCTCTCTTCTCCATCACTCACGAGGACGTCATCGCCAACCAGGCTCCCTTTGACTTCGACGTGTCGGTGAAGGACATCTATTCCGCCCTGGCCACTGGGGCCACCCTGGTGCTGGTGCCGCGGCACCTCTTCTCTCAGCCCCAGCAGCTGTTGGACTTCTTGTGTGAGCATAGGGCCACCACCCTTATCTGGGCGGTATCCGCCCTGTGCCTCATTACCACGGTGCACGGCCTGGACTACCGCTCTCCGGACGCAGTGAACAAGGTGCTCTTCAGCGGTGAGGTGATGCCCGCCAAGCACTTAAAAACTTGGATGGAACATCTGCCCCAAGCCCAGTTTGTCAACCTGTACGGCCCCACCGAGATCACCTGCAACTGTACGTACCATATCATCGACCGCACCCGCTCCTATCCCGACGGCATCCCCATGGGATGTCCTTTCCCCAACGAGGATGTGTTCCTTCTGGATGGAGAGGACCAGGAGATCACCGCCCCCAACGTGGTGGGCGAGGTGTGTGTGCGAGGCTCCGCCCTGGCCCTGGGCTACTACCGCAACCCGGAACAGACCGCCGCAGCCTTCCCGGTCAACCCGCTCAACCCCTGTTACCCGGAGCGCATCTACCGCACAGGGGACCTGGCCCGCTACTCTTCCCTGGGCGAGCTGCACTTCTGTGGCCGTAAGGATTTCCAAATCAAGCACATGGGCCACCGCATTGAACTGGAGGAAATTGAACGGGCCATCTCCAATCTGCCCGGTGTGCACCGCTGCTGCTGTGTGTTCCACAGCGAAAAGCATCGCCTGTACGCCTTCTACCAGGGGGACCTGAGTGCCAAGGAGCTGCGCTTGCAGCTGCTCCCCACCCTGCCTCCCTATATGATCCCCAATGTATTCCGTCCGGTGGAACAGTTTCCCCTGAATAAAAACGGAAAAATTGACCGAAACGCTCTTTTGAAAGGAGATGGAAGCCATGGATAAGGCCGTCATGTCCCACCTGCTCTCGGAACATGCCACCCCCATGTATCTCTTCGACGGGGATGCGCTGCAGCAGCGGGTATCCTATCTGCGCTCCAAGCTGCCCCAAGGCGTGGGCCTGTGCTATGCCATCAAGGCCAATCCCTTCCTGGCAGGCTACCTGTCTCCTCTGGTGGAACGTCTGGAGCTGTGTTCCCCTGGTGAATATCGCATCTGTGAGGAACAAAACCTTCCAACATCTCAATTTGTCGTCTCTGGCGTGTACAAAACTCCGGATTTTATCCAGAACATTCTCCCCTACTCTCCCGCCATTTTCACGGTGGAGTCCATGGAACAGTTCCATCTGCTCCACCGCACCGCCCAGGAAAGCGGCTCCCCGGTGGCCCTTCTGCTGCGTCTGACCAGCGGCAACCAGTTTGGTCTGGAACAGGAGGAGATCACCTCCATCCTCACCCAGTATCAGAACGATCCGCTGCTCCACTTCAAGGGCATCCAATACTTTTCCGGCACCCAAAAAACTTCCCTGAAGCGATTGGCCCGAGAATTGACCAAAGTGGACGAATTTTTGCAGGCGCTGGAAGCCCTCTTGGGACACCCCATGGAGGAACTGGAGTTCGGTCCCGGCTTCCCCGTGGGCTATTATGTGGACGACACCTTCCAGGAAGGTGAATTTCTGGATGAATTCGCCCAGCTTCTGCAAAACATGACCTTTTCCGGTACCATTACCCTGGAACTGGGCCGGAGCCTGGTGGCCCACTGCGGCACCTACTTCACCCAGGTGGTAGACCTCAAGCGCAATCACAAGCAGAATTATGCCATTGTAGACGGAGGCATCCACCAGCTGGTGTACTATGGCCAGTCCATGGCCATGAAGCTCCCCCCCATTCGTCACATCACGAAACATTCCCCAGGAAATGAGGAACCTTGGAACATCTGCGGTTCCCTGTGTACCATCAATGATATTCTGGTCAAGCAGTTGCCTCTCCCCTCCCTTCACATCGGAGATGTGTTGGCCTTTGAGCGGGCCGGAGCCTACTGCATGACCGAAGGCATCTCCCTCTTCCTCAGCCGGGATCTGCCCGCCATCTTGTACCGCCACCCGGATGGGACGGTGGACGAGCTGCGCCCCCACTTGGAAACCTATCCGCTCAACACTCCCAATCAAAAGAAATGAGGTAATGAATCATGGAACGTTTGCTGGAATTGCTGGAAGAAATCCGCCCCGACCTGGACTTTGAAACCTGCCAGGACCTCATCGACGGGCATCACCTGAACTCTCTGGACATCATCTCCATCGTGGCTGAGGTGGAGGACGCCTTTGACGTCACCATTCCCACCGTGGAAGTCATCCCCCACAACTTCAACTCCGCTCAAAATCTCTGGGATTTGATCGTACGTCTCCAAGAGGAGGGCTAACATGGCATCCTACTTCTCCCCCCAGTACCTGGCTCTCCTGCTGCCTGCCTCGGTGCTCCTGTACGCGATCACCCCCCAAAGGGTGCGAAGGGTCATCCTGCTGCTGGCCAGTTACCTGTTTTTCTGGGCGGTGAGTGGGTCTCTGATTGTCTTTCTCCTCTTCTCCACCCTCTCCATTCACCACTTGGGACTTTGGCTGGACCTGCTCCAGCAAAACAGCAAGGCAGAACTGGCCCAAGCGGAAGCAGACCAGCGAAAGGCCTTGAAAGCCAAGGCTAAAAAGCAGCAGCGGGGTGTCATTCTCTTAGGTGTGGTTATCCACATTGGGTTGCTCCTCACTCTGAAATACAGCCACTTTTTCTTCACCAACGGCAACACGCTGCTTCGTTTTCTCCACATGCCCGCCATTCTCCCCATCCCCTCGTTCCTGCTCCCCATCGGCATCTCCTTCTACACCCTCCAGGCGGTCTCCTATCTGGTGGATGTGTACCGGGGAAAGATTCAGGCAGACAAAAATCTGTTCCGCCTGGCCCTATTCCTGGGCTTCTTCCCTCAGATGATGGAGGGCCCCATCTGCCGCTATGAGCAAACCGCACAGCGGCTGTGGGAAGTGCCCAAAATGCAGTGGAACAATTTCTTTTTGGGCAGCCAGCGGATTTTGTGGGGTGTTATCAAAAAAATGGTGGTGGCAGACCGGCTGAACATGTTCATTCTCAGTGTGTTCTCCGGCTATGACCAGTACAGTGGCTCCGTCATCGCCCTGGCTGCCGTGTGCTACACCGTGCAGCTGTACATGGACTTCTCCGGTACCATCGACGTAGCTCTGGGCAGTGCCCAGCTGTTTGGCGTGGCTCTGCCGGAAAACTTCCAACGCCCCTTCTTCTCCCGCACCATCTCGGAGTTCTGGCAACGGTGGCACATCACCCTGGGTACTTGGTTTAAGGATTACATTTTCTATCCTGTGAGTATGTCCAAACCCATGAAAAATCTCACCTCCAAGGCCCGGAAACGCTTTGGCCCCCGGTACGGCCCGGTGCTCACCAGCAGCGTGGCGCTGCTGTGCGTGTGGCTGTGCAACGGCCTGTGGCACGGCTCGGCTTGGAATTATATCTTCTTCGGTCTATATCATTTTGCCCTGATCTTTGCGGGCAACCTGGTGCAGCCCCTGGTCATCCAGATCACAGAACGGCTCCACATTGACCGCAACCACCTGGCCTACCGGATCATGCAGACGGTGAGAACCTGCATTTTGGTGTGCATTGGCGAGTTGTTTTTCCGGGCCGATGGCCTGCGCAACGGCTTAAAAATGGCTTGGCGCATGGTCACAAACTGGTCCTTCTCCCCTATCACTACCGGCAATATCTTTGCCTACGGCATGGACGGTCCGGATCTGATTTTGGTGGCAGTGTTCCTGGTGTTGTTGTTCTTCGTCAGCCTGGCCCAGGAGCGTGGGGTCAAGTTGGGGGAGCGTCTTGTGGCCAAGCCCTGGCCCATGCGCATTGCCGTCTACTACATCGCTATTTGCTTTTTGGTTATCTTTGGGGCATATGGCATTGGTTATGTCCCCGTTGATCCCATCTATGCAGGATTTTAACACGGAGGTGTTCCCGTTTTGAAAATTGTAAAGCCCATTCTGGGTTTCACCGCCTTCGCTTTGGGACTTCTCGTGATTCTCTCCGGTCTATCTTATCTTTTTGTTCCCAAAAGCAACACCCAAGACGCAGGTATGGAGGAGGTCATTGCCAACGGCATTCAGGGTGAGCCTGCCAATTCCATTGACGTGGTGGTGGTAGGAGACAGCGAGTCCTATGCCTCCATCTCTCCTCTGCTTATCTGGAAGGATACCGGATACACCAGCTATGTGTGCGGCAGCAGCAAGCAGTATCTCTCGTACAGCAAGACCCTGCTGGAGCGGGCCTTTGAGACCCAATCCCCTAAGCTGGTCATCCTGGAAACTCTGTGCATCTACCGACAGATTCCATCCAAAACCATCGTCATGGACGAGGCCTCCCGCTATTTCCCCATCCTGCGCTACCATGACCGCTGGAAGTACATGGCTCTGCACGGCTTCCATGATTCCGGGTCGGATGTCTACACCTCTCCTTATAAGGGCCACCGTCTCAACAGCAAGGTCAGCGGCATCAATTCCACCAATTATATGGCAGAAACCACAAGTTCTGCGGAAATCCCCGTGTATAACCGGCTTCTGGTGGAACAAATCCAACAGCTTTGCCAGGAACACGGTGCCAAGCTGCTGTTGCTGAGCACCCCTAGCACGGTAAACTGGAATTACCAGCGACACAACGGCATCAAGGCCCTGTCGGAGGAATTGGGCGTTGATTACATTGATCTGAATATCATGCCCGATCAGGTGAACATTGACTGGTCCACCGACACCTTCGATCGGGGCGATCACCTGAACTACTCTGGCTGCGTGAAGGTCTCTCAGTTCCTTTCCAATTATCTGGAGGGCACCAAGCTCTTCTCGGATCGGCGCAACGACAGCCAATACGCCAATTGGAACACTCTGCTTCAAAATTATGAGACCGACGTCGCTAAGAAATAACAAAAGGGATGCCTGACGGCATCCCTTTTGTCCAGACTGTCAAAAAACTTTTAAAACACTCCCGCATCTGGTAAAATGGTATCAGATGCGGGGGTGTGCTATATAGAGCAGTGGAGAAAGGATTCAAGAAAAGAAGCCGTGGTGACAGACCTGGAAGCA
>CALXDO010000088.1 GCA_944387075.1 uncultured Oscillospiraceae bacterium
CTTTTGCCTGGCTCCACCGATATCGACGCTTACTCGTTCGTTATGAGCGGAGGGCAGATATCCATTCGGCCTTCCTTACCCTTGCGGTTGCTCTCATTGCCTTTAAGTTTTGTTAGGCACTCTTAGCAGCCCATCTTCTTCAAAAGATCTTCCACTTCTATGGGCTTGAGCACCTTGCCTGTGGACACTACTTGGTCATTCACTACCAGGGCGGGGACGCTCATCACGCCATATCCGGCGATTTGGGCCATGTCCTGGATGTATTCCACCTGGGTATCCAAGCCTAAGTGGCTCACAGCGGCCTGTGTATTTTCCAGCAGAGTGTGGCAAGATGAACAGCCGGTACCCAGCACCTTGATGGTGGATACCCCTTGGTCGCAGTGACAGCCTTGGGACAGGGTTCCTTCATCGCTCTGGGGAGTGGAACAGCCACACTGACAGGTACAGGCGGGCTTCTTGACACTTTCCTTTTTCTTTCCAAATCCAAACAATGCCATAATGATAACCTCCTATGGAATAAGAATATATTGAATGATATTGAAGAAATAACCTACCAGAATAATTCCGACCGTGCAAATTACAATGAAAGCAGCCAACAGCTGGGGCTTCACCGCCTTTTTCAGCATGATCATGGAGGGGAGACTCAGCGTCGTTACTGCCATCATAAAGGAGAGAATGGTGCCCAGCCCGGCTCCCTTGAAGAGCAGACTTTCCGCCACCGGAATGGTGCCGAAAATATCTGCATACATGGGTACGCCTACTAAAGTGGCCAAAACCACAGCAAAGGGATTGTGACTGCCCAGTATGGCCTCCACCCATGCCTGGGGCACCACATTGTGGATGAATGCACCAATACCTACACCGACAAAGATGTAAGGCGCCACTTTCTTTATCGTGCCCACCAACTGATCCCGGGCATATCCCAGGCGGTCGCGGCAGGTTAGAGTGCCATCCCCATTGTCGATGTGGGGAGCGTTGCGGATAAAGTCCTCCACATACCGCTCCATCCCCAGCTTTTGCAGCAAAGAGCCGCCAATAACGGCAATGACCAGGCCTAAAACCACAGAAACCACCGCCACGCGGGTTCCAAAAACGCTCATTAGCAGCACCAAAGAGCCCAAGTCCACCATGGGGGAGGAGATGAGAAAGGAGAAAGTCACCCCAACTGGCAGTCCTGCGCTGGTAAAGCCCATGAATATGGGGATGGAGGAACAGGAACAAAAAGGGGTTACTGTACCCAGTAGGGCAGCAATGATGTTGGCACCCAGACCGTGGAAACGCCCCAAAATCCGCTTGGTTCGCTGGGGCGGGAAATAGCTCTGTAGGTATGAAATGCCAAAAATCAATACCGAGAGAAGGACAAAGATTTTGATGGTGTCATAGAGAAAAAACTGGAGAACACCACCCAAGGTTCCATCCGCACCTATGGCAGTCAGTGCGTCTCCCACCAAAACATTGAGCCATTCCATCCCAAGAACCTGGTCTTGGAAGAAGAGCCAACCGCTACGGAGTAATTCCATGACTCCGATACCTCCTTGCATATAGTTTGATGAATTTCGATTTGAGGTTCCTGAGAAAAACCATCCGGCTGTCGGATGGTTTTTCTCAAGTACAGTTGCAACCATGGGTAGAAGCTACGGTGGTGTCGGTGAAGAGGACGATCAGTTCTCGGGCCCGTGCACACCCTTCTGGGGATAGGGAGTAGTGGGTCCATTTCCCCTCGGTACGCCCCACCACGACACCGGAATCACAGAGAATTTTCATGTGGTAGGAGAGGGTGGACTGGCTGATCTGTAAATGCTCCAACAGAGAACAGGCGCAGGTTTCTCCTTGGCGCAGCAACTCCAAAATTTGGAGCCGGTTTCCATCACAAAAGGCTTTGAATAGTCTGGCCTGATCGGTGTAGTCTCCCATGGTTTCCTCTCTTTCTTATATTGAAACAATTTGATCTGAATGTATTATATGCAATACATTGAGGATTGTCAATATGAAAAATTTGTTCGATAGTTCGGAGGAAGCAGATGGGAGACGGATCACTGCGCGTCAATGATCTCATTGGTGTTTAATTGGGAGGTGGTTCGCCTGTAAGAATAACCCTGGGCCTGATGAGTCTCAAGCCCAGGGTTATGAGTTATGTGTCTTTTGTGTGCTTGGGTTTCATGGACCACATCACCAGGTTCATCACCACTACAATGAGCACAACCACCGTCATGGCAAACCAAAATCCCAAGTCAACGCCCAGAAATTCTGTGGTTCCCCACAGACTGAGCCAAAGTTCGTCCCAATTCATGAGCATACCTCCTTATAGCAACTCGCCGTAATGGCGCACATAGGCTTTCTTGATGCTGGTAGCTAACACCATATACAAAAGGATGCAGGGGATGAGGTAGAGAAAATATAGGGCGGGAGGTGCGACAAAGCCCAGCATGGTTCCCAGAGGGGTGAAGGGAATGACTGTGAGTACAGCAATGCCCGTCATCGTCAGCAATGTCACTGGGGCAGAGGCCCGACCCTGGAGAAAGGGAAGTTTGGGTGTACGAATCATGTGAATCACTAGGGTTTGACTCCACATGGATTCCACAAACCACCCAGCCTGGAACAGGCCAATGTAGCGCTCTTGGATGAGGGCCAGCTGAGCGCCTCGAAAATGGGCAGGTAAGTCGTGGAACAAGATTCCGTTGGAAATGAACAGGGGACAGAAAATAAAGTAGAGAAACAGATAGGTGGTGAAATCGAAGATGGAACTGGTGGGACCTATCCAAATCATGAAATTTCCAACGCTGGAGGCATCCCATTTCCTGGGCTTGGCGATGTATTCCTCATCGACGTTGTCCCATGGAATGGCACTGCAGGATAGATCATAAATTAGGTTGAGAAAAATCAAGTGCACACTCATCATTGGGAGAAAAGGGAGCAGGGCGGAGGCTGCCAACACGGAAAACATGTTTCCGAAATTGGAAGAAGCGGTCATTTTGATGTACTTCATCATGTTGGCATAGGTTTTTCTGCCCTCAATGATGCCCTGTTCCAGCACCATCAAATTCTTTTCCAACAGAATGATGTCCGCGGATTCTTTGGCCACATCCACAGCGGTGTCCACAGAAATGCCGATGTCAGCATGTTTCATAGCTCCAGCATCGTTGATCCCATCTCCCAGAAAGCCCACGGTATGTCCGTTTTCTCGTAGAACTGTTACCACTCTGGCTTTCTGGTCGGGGGTGAGCTTGGCAAATACATCTGTGGTTTCTGCTGCCTTGGCCAACTGTGCATCGGTCATAGCATCCAGATGCTCGCCCAGCAGCATATTGCGTACCTTTAATCCCACCTGTTTGCAGATGGTGCGGGTGACTTTCTCGTTGTCCCCGGTGAGAATTTTAGTGGTAACACCATGCTCTTTTAGAGCGCGAATGGCGTCGGCTGTGGACTCCTTGGGTGGGTCCAGAAAGGCCAGGTACCCCATGAGCACCATATCCCGCTCGTCTTTTACTCCAAAGGTTTCTACCGGAGAGGGATTGCTTTTTTGGGCAATGGCCAATACACGAAACCCTTTATCATTGAGAGCGGAGACGGTGCGGAGAATATGGCAGCGTATGTCCTCGTCCAGGGGGTGTACCTGACCATCAAACTCAGCAAAAGCGCAGATGGACAGCATTTCCTCCACCGCTCCCTTGGTGACCATCTGGGTCTTTCCGGTGCGATCCTGAACCACGGTGGTGAGGCGGCGGCGGGAGAAGTCAAAGGGAATTTCATCTACCTTGGTATAATGCTCTGAGAGATCCGTGAGGGCCGGGTTGGCGGCTTCTTCCTCCTCAGACTTATGGATGATGGCCAAATCCATCAGATTCTTATACCCCGTCTGGAAGTAGCTGTTGAGGTAGGCGTGGCGCAGCACCCGCAGGTCGTCCTCGCCGTTGACGTTGAGGTGATATTCCAAAACCACCTGGTCTTGGGTGAGAGTTCCCGTCTTGTCGGTACAGAGGATGTCCATGGCCCCAAAGTTCTGGATGGAATTGAGGTTTTTAACAATGGTCTGCTTTTTACTCATGGCCACAGCACCTTTAGCCAGACAGGTGGTGACGATCATGGGGAGCATTTCTGGGGTCAGACCTACGGCGATGGAAATACCGAAGAGTAAAGCGGACAGCCAGCTGCCCTTGGTCAGCCCGTTGATGAGAAAAACCAGGGGAACCATCACCAGCATGAAGCGAATGAGCACCCAAGATACCGCATTGACCCCTTTGGTGAAGCTGGTCTCCACCGCGGTTTCCACCACAGAAGATGCCATGGAACCAAAGAGTGTGTGATCACCCACACCGATGACCACAGCAATGGCAGTGCCGGAGATGACGTTGCTGCCCATAAAAGCGATGTTGCTGTAATCGGTCACACTGTCTTGATGCAGGTTGATAACTGGGGATTTTTCCACGGGCTCACTTTCTCCCGTAAGGCTGGACTGGCTGACAAATAGATCTTTGGCCTCCACGACACGGACATCTGCGGGAATCATGTCTCCGGCGGAGAGATGCACCAAATCTCCCACCACCAGATCATCCATGGGGATTTCCGCTTTTTTCTTGTGGTGGCGGGTGACGGTGCATGTGGTGGTAATCATGGCCAGCAGCTTCTCCGCTGCGTTTCCGCTGCGGGACTCCTGGACAACACGCAAAGTTCCGGAAATGAACACCATGGTGAGGATGATAACCACTGTCAGGCAGTCAAAATCTTCTGGAGACCTTCCAAAGAGATTGAAAGCGGGAAAAAGCATGTCGGTCATGGTGGATACCAGGGCCAGACAAACGAGAATGGCGGTAAAAGGGTTGATGAAAGCACCGGCCAGACGCTTGGGGAGCGACTCCTTCTTTCCGTGTGTTACACGGTTGCTGCCGTATTTGGTACGGCTGTCCACGACCGTCTCCGCGTCCAACCCTGATGGAGTTGTGTAGAGGTGTTTCATGACCTCAAAGGCGGAGTTGGTGGCTGCCCAGCTGAGGCGGCGGTTTTGCTGCTCACGCAGTGCCGCCTTCTCGGCGGCCAGACGAAGCTCTTTTTTGTGCATGGGACTTACCTCCTGTTGTGAAATGAGGCAAGCACACCAGAGGCGAGAAATCACAAACCGGGATCTCAATACCTATGCTGCGTTGCCTGTATGGACTGCCATCTGCGGCCATGATTCTCACCTCACTTTTTTGGAATTGGAATGGAAACCCGAGGGGGTCATCCTGGAACAGAATACACTCAAAATGATGGAAAACCCATGGTCAAAACCTTGCGATTTTCTTGCGATTCGGCAAGAAAAAGGGAGGACGCACCAACTGGGTGTCGTCCTCCAAAATCAGGGTTGGTCATTAAATTTGTAGCCAATGCCCCAGATGGTTTGAATGTATACAGGAGCATCGGGATTGGGTTCGATTTTTTTCCGCAGTTTGCGGATGAAGGCCATAATGTTGCTGTCATCCATAAGGTAATCATCCGCCCACACGGCCCGGTAAATTTGTTCCTTGGTAAAAACATCCCCCCGATTTTCTGCCAGAAAATAGAGAATATCAAATTCTTTGGGGGTCAAACTGATGTCTGCTCCGCTGCGGCGTACTTTCCGGGTTTTGGGGTACAGTTCCAAATCTCCAACTTTGATACCGTCTGTGAAAAAAACGTCCCGCTCTACCAACTCTGGGTGAGAACTCAGTAGAAAGGCGGACTTTTTTCCGCTCAAAACATCCCGGACTGCATCCAACAACAGGGGAACACAGGGGCTTTCCGGCGGCTCTTGCAGCAGATTTTCCAACAGCCATAACTCCAAGGTGGAGTCCACAGGTACCACACGGATGTCTTCTTTGGTCATGTTCTCCACCTCCTCACACCAATTGTTTGTACTTTGTCTGGTAACAAGATTTTCCCACAGTGGCCAACAGCATATAGGCCACGGCCACAGCGACTAGATACCACAAATAGGATACCGGAAGAGGGACCAACCCGAATAAAGAGATTCCACAGGTGAAGGTAAGAGCAGTTACACCAACAATGCCCGCCAAGGTCACACTCAAAACTGGAATGGAAGGCCAGCTTTGGATCAGGGGAAGTTTGGGCGTGCGCAGAAAGTGCAAGATGAGAATCTGGGTCCATAGGGACTCTATAAACCACCCTGTTTGGAACAGAGAGATGAACTGGGCCCGAGTAGCTGCATCAGAAATCTGATGGAACATAGCACCACCGCATGCGGCAGGGCAGAGAATAAAATAGAGAAAAAGGAAGGTTAGAAGATCAAATAGGGAGCTGATGGGGCCAAAGGACAACATGAAGCGGCCTAACGTATGACCAGACCACTCCTTGGGGGCCAGCAGTTCCTCTTCATCTACCCGATCCCAGGGTAGGACAATACAAAGCATATCATAGAGCAGGTTGAGCAGAAGAATTTGCACTGAGGTCATGGGCAGGAATGGGAGAAACACACTGGCACAGACAATGGCAAAGATGTTTCCAAAGTTGGAGCTTGCAGTAATCTTGATGTATTTGAGCATGTTGGCAAAGGTCTTTCGCCCCTCTAAAACCCCTTGTTCCAACACGCTCAGATCTTTATGCAGCAAGATGACATCGGCGGCATCCTTGGTGGCATCTATCGCTGTGTCCACGGAGATCCCCACATCCGCCTGATACATGGCAGGAATGTCGTTGATACCATCCCCAAGAAAGCCCACGGTATGGCCGTTATCCTGAAGGGCAGACACCAGACGCAGCTTCTGGCCAGGTGTGAGCTGGGCAAACACATGAGTGGTCTCTACGGCGGCGTGCAGTTGTGCGGCGCTCATGGCATCTAATTCCGTGCCGGTGAGAAGATTCTCAAAGGGAACCCCTACCCGGCGGCAAATGGACTGGGCGATGGAGGCCTGATCTCCAGTGAGAATTTTTGGGGTTACATTCAGCCGTTTCAGAGCATCCACAGAGGCGTGTGCCGAATCCTTGGGAGCATCAAAAAAGGCCACATATCCCACCAGCGTAAACCCGGCCTCCTGGGATGCAGTTAGAGTATCGTGATCATCCATGTGTTTTTTAGCCACAGCAATCACTTTCATCCCATCTTGCAGCATCTCGCCCACTACAGCCTTGGCAGACTGGATGACATTCCCTTCCATCGGCTGAGTTTGCCCCCGATATTCCACTTGGGTACAGTGGGACAGCACTTGATCCAGGTCGCCCTTAACGATCAGTTGGCGGTGCCCATCCGGACAACAGACCAACACACTGACCATTTTTCGATTGTAGTCAAAGGGAAGTTCGTCCAGCTTTGTGTGAGATTTCAGCAGGGAGGAGAAATGTGGTTCCCGGCAAGGCATGGTGATGCACGCCTGGAGAGCGTTGTCAATGGGGTTGCGAATCCCGGAATGGTGACAGCTGTTGAGATAAGCCAGATCCAGGGTTTCCTGGCTTTCATTTCCTAATACATCTAAATAATACTCCAACAGAATGCTTTCGTTGGTTAGGGTTCCCGTCTTGTCCATGCACAACACATCCATACTGCCAAAGGTCTGCATGGCATTGAGGTCTTTGACGATGGTTTGTTTTTTGCTCATGGACAAGCTGCCCTTGGCCAAACAAGCGGTGATAACCATGGGGAGCATCTCCGGGGTCAGTCCCACTGAGACGGAGAGGGCAAATGCCAGTGACTCCAGCCAGCGACCGCCGGTGACGCCCATGAGGACAAAGACGATGGGGACTAGAACCGCCATGAATCGCAGCAGCACCCAGGCAATGGAGTTTGCGCCCTGCTCAAAGGTGTTTTTCCTTTGATGGTGTGGGGTTGAGGCCAGGGCATATACGGTGTGTTTTCCCACCGCCAAGACAATCCCTTCTCCACTGCCGCTGATGACGGTAGTGGCTAAAAAAGCCAGGTTTTCCATCTCTGTGATGGGGGTATCCGGGTCGGAGAGGGATGCCTGGGGGTGCTTTCCCCACACAGCGCTTTCCCCAGTAATGGCAGCCTGGGAGACAAAGAGGTCGCTGGCTTGGGTTAGCCGCAGATCAGCAGGAATGCGGTCTCCAGCGCCAACGGCGATGAGATCTCCCACAACCAATTCTTCGGCAGGCAATTCCGCCCATACGCCATTCCGCTTTACAGTAACTTTTTCACGGATCAGGCGATCCAGCTGGCTGGCGGCATTTTTGGCCCGCAGCTCCTGCACCAGACGAATGACGCCACTGACGAGAATCATGACAAAGATGATGCCGGCGGTGGTGGCGTTGCGAGCCAAGTCAGAGGCTAAAAATACATCGGTGACCAGAGAGACCAGTGCCAAAATGAAAAGAATGCCATGGAAGGGGTTGAAAAAAGCACGGCGCAGACGATACAGAAGGGTGTCGTGTTGCTCTGTACCTAGACAATTGGAGCCGTATTTCTCACGGGAACAGACAACCTGAGAGAAATCCAATCCACTGGTGGAGATGGACAGTTTCTGACACAATTCTTCCCAAGTGCAAGTTGCCAGCTGCCTCAGATCGCGGTTTAGTTTTGCCATGGGTCAACCCCTCCTTTGGAGTACAAGTGAGGCTATCTTATCACGGAGCACAAGGGGAAATCAAGGAGGTGTTGCGTGGATACCGTAGGTGTGTTATACTTTAGCTCGTAGAAGTATCGGAGAGAAAGGGAGTTTTGAAACATGGGTGTGTTGCAACTCAAGGAAGTCATCTATACCTACCAAACTCAATATCAAAAAGTGGAGGCGCTGAAGGGGATTACGGCTTCCTTCGACGCAGGCAAGATGTATGCCATTGTGGGTAAGTCGGGCAGCGGGAAAACGACACTTCTTTCCCTCTTGGCTGGGCTGGATTTGCCCACGCAAGGAGAGGTGTTGTGCCATGACAAGGCTACCAGCCAAATGAAGTTGGAGCAGTACCGCCGGGAGCAGGTGGCGGTGATTTATCAGAACTTTCGGCTGTTTCCATTGCTCACTGTGGCAGAAAATGTGATGTACCCCATGGAACTGCGGGGCACCAGTCCGAAAGAGGCCCGTGAAAAGGCTAAGGCCCTGGTGGAGCGAGTTGGGCTGCCCGAAACGGTGCTCAATCGCTATCCTACTATGCTCTCTGGTGGCGAACAGCAGCGGGTGGCCATTGCTCGGGCTTTGGGCATGGAGACCCAAATCATGTTGGCCGATGAGCCAACGGGAAATTTGGACACCACCAACAGTGACAACATCTTTTCCATTTTGCAATCCCTGGCCCATGAAGATGGGTACTGCGTCATCATCGTCACCCACGACCGAGCCTTGGCAGAGAAAGCCGAGGCTATTCTGGAACTGAAAGATGGCAAAGTGGTGGAGTGAGGGGGAAAATACTGTGGTAATACGCAATGGAATTCTCAGCACCGTGCGGGCGCGAGGCCGAACTGTGCTCTTCACTATTCTTATTTTGCTGTTGACCCTTTCTTTGTCCCTTGGAATGGGCCTTTGGAGTTACTGTGCTCAAACGTTGGCATCGATGGATGAGACCTATACCTCCATTTCCGTGGTGGAGTATATGGGAGAACAGTACCCAGAGGAATATGTGGCTGATGAGGCAGCTCGGGAAGCATTGACCCAGCTGAAAGATTTTTCCCAGGTTCAGGGAGTGGAATTGTGGGAGACCACGAATTGGGAGGTGGCGCTTTCGGAGGGATACCAGCGGCATGGAAGTACTGTTCCATATGAAGGCCAAATGATCGTGGCGGTTTTCAATCTGGTTTCCAAGGAAACAACGCAGTGGGGGACTCTGTCTGCGGAGGATTTGCCAGAGGAGTATATTCTCTTTAACAGCCAGGATAACAGCACTGTTACCGTGAAACTGGCTGATGGGATGTGGAAAAACATCCCATATCTAGAGCGGTCTGTGGTGGAAGAAAATCCAGAGAATCTGCCGGGGGCCTACTGTGTAGTGGATTCTACGGTGACTCTGGTGGATCGGTCTCGAAATCTGACCAAGAGTCTTTCTTTGCTGGTCAATGAAAGAAAGTTTTATTCGTATAATCCTGAAACCCAGGAAATTACCGGGGCATACACGGTAAATTCAGGGTATACCGGCATCATTGGGGAAACGCTCTACTCCTACGAGGGGAAAAGTGGTGTTGCCATTCAAATTGATCCAGGTGACAGCGGTTTTGTCCCGGAAAAGGGCGGGCGTTACCTACTGCACGGAGAATTGTTTGACAGCGGAAGCTCCAATCGGGCTATGGTGGTGACAGACTTTTACGAAGACTGTGAAGAGTCCCCTTGGGTACAGATTGATACCTACGACGATCCTGTGTTCCAGGAAGGCATCTTTGCTGAATACGCAAAGAAGTACGAGCTGGGCAACAACTATATTCGTGTGGATACCAGTGACAACATTGCTGCCCTGGAGCCCTTCCAGCAGGGAACCCTATACCTCACGGAAGGCCGATACCCCCAAGCAGGGGAGGACGGTGTGTGTGTGGTCAGCCACGACATTGCCGAACAGTTGAATCTGAAGGTGGGCGATTCCATTCCGCTATCCATGATGCAGGCCTCAGAGCAGGACCCCTTTGCCCTGGAGGAGACGGGGGACAGCCGCAGCTGGACAGTGGTTGGAATCGCCAATCTGGCTGAGACCTACGAGGGACGCATCTGGGTGTCCCGAGGGGAGGAGCTTCTCCAGGCTCCGCTGTTTGGCTATCAACTGGGACGGGCAGTTCTGGACAATGATCTGGCAGTGGAAGCAGTCGAGCAACTGGAAACCATGGTCCCGGATGGGGTGAGGGTGACTCTGTATGACCAAGGATATTCTTCTGCTGCTCAGCCTTTACAGGCCATGGAATCTACCGCCCAGGGTGTAACATTTGCCTCCTTGGTGGGTGTCTTGGCGGTGCTGTGTCTGTTTGCCTTTCTTTTTGTAGGACGACAGCAGCAGGCCGTGGATGTGATGACATCCCTGGGTACGCCCAAGAACAAAATTCGTCTATGGTTGCTATCCGGGGCCACACTGGTGTCTGGCATAGCGGTGCTGATTGGTATGATAATATCCGCTGGGTCCATGCAGCTGCTCATTGGTTTGGCGCTGCAAGCCGCAGAGGCTTTTTACGCCGCGGATCAGAGGTATAGCAATGGAGCTCTGGGAGTCACAAAGGAGGCCGAATTGGTCCAGCAGTTACCTCTATGGCCCACGCTAGTGGCAGGCTTGGTGGTGTTTGCGGCAGCACTGGTGTTGTGTATTGTTTTTGTGGGACAGGCCCAACGCAAAAACACCCTTCGACGAGGGAAGGCCCGTGTGAAGGCTCCCCGCAGCGCGACCAGCGTGGCAGGGAAGGGGGCCCTGCGATTTGCGTGGCTCTCCGCTTGCCGGGGCGGCTGGCGGTCTGTGGTGGTGCCGGTGGTGGCACTGGTGTTATCCGCCTTCTTGGGATTCCTGATGGCAACGGCCCAGGGGTGGGAAGAACAGAGAAGGTCTCTCTACGAAAATACTACTATCACCGGACAGTTTACCTCTACCAATGGCCGACAGTATACCGACCTGACTTTGGCCAATCCCTGGAAGTTGTGGAATTCCGGAATGGTGTCCTCCATTCAAGTCAGTGCAAGCCTCCACTACTGGTTGCAGGAGGACATGCCTGAGTTTGCCAACAACGAATATGGAATCGCCCGTAAAGAGGCCTGGATTGGACAGCAGCCCTCGATGATTTTTCTCAATGGATTGCAGGTTTCCCCCGAGTTCATCTACGGGGAGGTTCCAGAAATCACATGGCTGGAAGGCTGGGATGAGGCTTTCTTGGCAGATCCTTCCTATCATAAAAGTTGGACCGACATTCCCATGCCCTGTGTGGCCAGCCAACGCTGGATGAAAGAGCATGGTTTGGATCTGGGAGATGAAATCGTGATCAACTGTGAAAATATAAACTTCGATGTCACAGTGGAGGTTGTGGGCAGTTTCGCCCCCGCTGGAGCGTACGACAACCTTTATCTGCCCCTGAGCTATTGGTGCCTGCCCCCCTGGGAGGCAGACGATGAGCGAGAAAGTTATTCTCCCACCGGCAGTTTCCCCGGGTGTTGCTTCACCCTTCGATCTGCGTATGATTTGGAAGATTTTCGGGCGTACTTGGCCCAAGAGAACTATTCTCAACCGGGTGATCTTGGCGGTAATCGTGTAACGGTGGTGCTCAACGACTACACCTTCACCCAGACGGTGCAAGCCCTAAACCGGTACATCACGTTGGGACAGATTTTGTTCCCGGTACTTTTTGCGCTCATGGGGGTGTTGGGCTTTGTGGTTTCTTGGTTGATGGTCAATGGCAGACGCATGGAATTTGCCATCATGCGGGGGCTTGGTGCATCCAAAAGCCGGGTCTTTGGCTCCTTCTTCCTGGAACAGATGGGGCTTTGTCTGGTTGGTTGCCTTGTGAGTGGCCTGGCACTGACCCTGTGGAGCGGTCAGCTGATGGTGTGGCTGGCGGCTGTGGGCTTTGCTGCGTGCTACTTGTTTGGCTGCGCCATGGCGGTACTGGCTGTGGGACGAACCAAGATTTTCACCCTTCTTACCTACGCAGATTGACCAGGCATGGAAGTCCAACATATGGGACATCCTATATCGTAAAATTTCAATCATAAATTGAGAAGGGAGGCACATGGATGGTGGAGGGGAAAACCTATCTATCCATTGATTTGAAATCGTTTTACGCTTCGGTGGAGTGTATGGAGCGTGGCCTGGACCCCATGACCACCAATTTGGTGGTCGCCGACCAGGGGCGCACGGAAAAAACCATTTGTCTGGCGGTTTCCCCCTCTTTGAAAGCCTATGGCATCCCAGGCCGTCCCCGGCTGTTTGAAGTGGTGCAGAAGGTGAAGGAAATCAACGCCCGGCGGCAGCAACAGGCGCCGGGGAAGGTCTTGTCTGGGGCGTCTTATCACGATCCACAGGTGAGATCCAATCCCGCACTGGCTCTGAACTTTTTGGTAGCGCCGCCCCAAATGGCTCATTATATTGAGTTCAGTACCCGCATCTACCAGGTATATCTGAAGTATGTGGCCCCGGAGGATATGCACGTTTATTCCATTGATGAGGTGTTCATGGATGTCACGCACTACCTGGACACATATCACATGACTGCCCGAGAGTTGGCCAAAACCATTCTACTGGATGTCTTGCACACCACCGGCATTACCGCCACCGCTGGAATTGGAACCAACTTATACTTGGCTAAGGTGGCTATGGACATTGAGGCCAAGCATATCCCTCCCGATGAAAACGGAGTACGCATTGCCTGTTTGGATGAGATGAGTTACCGCCGTAATCTGTGGGCGCACCGGCCCATCACGGACTTCTGGCGGGTGGGGCGGGGATATGCCAAGAAGTTGGAGCGGCAGGGCCTGTACACCATGGGGGACATTGCCCGTTGTTCGGTGGGGAAATCCACGGACTATTACAACGAAGCGTTGCTTTATCAGCTCTTCGGGGTCAACGCAGAACTTCTGGTGGATCACGCCTGGGGCTGGGAACCGTGCACCATGGCGGACATCAAATCCTATCGCCCAACCTCCAACAGCGTGGGCTCGGGGCAAGTGCTGCAATCTCCGTATCCTGCCCACAAGGCTCGGTTGGTGGTGCGGGAGATGGCGGACCTTCTGGTGTTAGATCTCGTGGACCATCGTCTGGTCACCGATCAAATTACCCTCACCGTAGGCTATGATCGGGAAAACTTGGAGGACCCGGCCCGCAGAGCCAGGTATCAGGGGGAGGTCGCCACTGACACCTATGGCCGAACCATCCCCAAGCATGCCCATGGCACCATACACCTGGAAGAGCACACATCCTCCTCTGGAGAGATTGTAGAGGCTGTGACCAAACTTTTTGACCGAATTGTCAACCCTAATTTACTGGTTCGGCGGCTGAACATCTCGGCCAACCATGTTATTTCAGAGGATTGTGCCCTATCCCAGCAGCCACAACAGCTGAGCTTCTTTGACGGAGACCGGCAGCAACAGCGAGAGGAACAGCGTAGCCGGGAGCGCAAACAGCAACAGGTGATTCTAAGGATCAAAAAGAAATACGGGAAAAACGCGCTACTCAAAGGCATGAATCTCCAAGAAGGGGCTACTGCCCGAGATCGGAATAACCAGATTGGAGGGCATAGGGCATGAACGATGCCAACCACCCTTATGCGGATTTGCTCCATATGCCTCGACCAGCTCAACACGTTCGGCCAGCCATGCCACGCCAAGACCGGGCGGCCCAATTTGCGCCCTTTGCGGCTTTGACTGGACATAACGCTGCCATTGTAGAGACAGCCCGTATCACCCAGGCCAGGATTCAACTCACGGAGGAGGAAAGGGAGCGGTTGGACGGTAAGCAGCAGCTGTTGCAAGCCCATCTGTCCCAGTGTCCAGTTGTCACGGTGACTTATTTTCAGCCGGATGAACGAAAAGAGGGCGGCACCTACCAGAAAGTTTCCGGTCGTTTCCGGGGGATCAATGACTTGCGCCGAATTTTATTTCTCACAGAAGGAATGGAGATTCCGTTGGATGACATCGTGGAGTTGGACAGCCCCCTATTTTATCAAATTGACATGTAAACGCGCCCCCGACAAACTCCTGTCGGGGGCGTGTTGCTTTAAGATTCCGGGTGTGTGGCGGTGGCGGTAATGGTGAGAGAATAGCCCTGGAGAATGGAGGTGGAATCCTCAGACACCTGATGATCAATGGTCACCTGATCCCCCACATTGAGAATGACGGCAGATTGGTTGTCCCGGGCAGAGAGGACGTAGAAAACATCCTGCCCTTCCAGACGCACATAGTAGTAAGTGTTGCCATCTAAGACTGCGCTTCGGATTTCCGCTACAGTGCCCTGCGCCTGCGTCTGTGGCACTTCCTTCTCCTGGGTCAATCCTTTATCCGTGAGCATACGGATATACTCCTGTTCGCATTGGGAGACGGTGGTGCCGGTGGCCACCAGTTGGTACTGGGCTACGTTGACCATAGCGTAGCTTTTCACCAGAAGAGTGTTGTCCTGTAAGGGAATGAAATAGGTGGGCTGTCCTGCCACATTAATGAGCAAAGGGAAGGTGGCCGTATAGCCTAAATCCTGTACCACACCTTCGGCAGAGGCCTGGGCCGCTACTTCCGTGGCACCTGGAGCATCGTAGAAGATAGTCTCCTTGGTGCGCTGGTTGGAGAGGAGAAAACCCAAATTGGACTGGTCGGAGTTGGCGGAGGTGACCCCGGTGTATACATAGACATCATCGTTGATGGCGATGTAATTGTACCCTTCGGTGGTGACCGTTACATCCTTTTGACCGAAGATGGAGTTGAGAAATCCGTTGACCAAGGTGCCATAGTAATCGTACTGCTCCATGATGAGGGCGGGAGTGTACAGATTATCCACCCACGAGGGAACTTCATCATAATATTGGCACTCTCCGGTAATGGCGTTACACAGTACGGCCCCTTGAATGTCAGTGCCACCAAACAGGCCGATGGTCTTTACCACACGGGGAGCAATCCACCAGGGTTGGCCCTCTTCGTCGATCTCAAAGCGGGGGGTGGAGAACATAAAAGTGGGGTACTGAAAGCGAAGATGGCGCATGATGTTCCGGTTGAGAGGTTCAGAGAAGGAGTACTTCATTCCCTCGTCCAGACGAACCACCTGGGCTTCCTGCGTTACCATATCCACTAGCACATAGGCGGGCAACCCGTCCCCGCGATTGGTCAGCCACTTGAACAAGTCCGCATATGCAATGGGAGCCACACGGACGGGACGGCCTTGGTAGTTGATTTGGGTGGAATCACCCCCATACTCAAACTGGCTGACCATGTCACTGAGGGTGCCCATTTGTCGATCTCCCAAAAACTCCGCGGAGGTGCGGTCCAAGGTGGGAATTTCATTAAAGGAAATCTGGCTGATGTCCTGGGCGAACGCTCCACTTTCCACGGTGAGCAGCTGCCGATATGCCTGAGCTCGGAAAATGGGCAGGGATACCAGTTGGCCCACAATCCCAACCGCAATGAGCAGCAGCATGAGAATTCCTACAGGCAGACACTGCTGCTTGATAAAGTGAAAGTAATGCTTTACCTTTTCTTTTCCGTCCATCACCACATGAGTGTCTTGCAATCCGGAGGTCACCAGTGCGCAGACTAGATAGACCAAACAGAGGATAAACACAAAACCATAGAATTCGGTGGCCTGGAGGTTGATGGCAGGGAGGGTAACATAAAAGTAGATGAATCCCACCAAGGCTGTGACGAGTAGATTGATGAGAATCTTTCCCAGCTTGCCTTTGGGCCACGGGATAGACTTGCCGCTACGTTTTTTCATGGACATAAAGCTCCTTTCGCTTTTGTAGCTTTGAGGCCAGTATACCTGTTTCTGAGAGAAAAAGCAACGAGAAAAGGAAGAAACCCCAGCAGCTGCACCACATACAGCTGCTGGGGTTGAAACATCTGCACTTACAGCATGCGAAGGATGGCCTCCTTGGGCTGCACGCCCACGGACTGGGCCACAGCCTTGCCGTCCTTCATCACCACCAGGGTGGGAATGCTCATCACGCCAAACTGGCGAGCCAACTCAGGCTGCTCATCCACATTTACCTTGCCAACCTTAATGTCGGTGCGCTCAGCGGCAATCTGGTCCACCACAGGGGAGAGCATACGGCAGGGACCGCACCAGTCGGCCCAGAAGTCCAGCAGTACAGGCTTGGAAGCATGGAGGACTTCGGTATCAAAATTGTCCTTCGTAATGGTCATAACGTTCATGGGAACATCTCCTTTGATTTATTATTTTATGGTGTTATGATACACCTTCTAGTATCATCCTTCTGTGACAAAATCACACAGAGGTTTTTTCATAGTATTTCTCGCCCAATAGGATTTTCTCCGGAGTGATGGGCAATTCCCTGTGCCACACGCCGGTGGCATTGTACACCGCGTGGGCGATGGCGGGGGAGGGGGTGTTGATGACGATCTCGCCGATGGACTTGGCTCCAAACGGGCCGGTGGGCTCATAGCTGGACTCAAATTCTACATGGATGCGGCCCACATCCTGACGGGTGGGAATCTTGTATTGCATGAAGGAGTTCTCTCGAATGGCGCCCCGGTTATCATAGGTGATGTCCTCGTAGAGGGCCATGCCGATGCCTTGCGCAAGGCCGCCTTCCGTCTGGACCCGGGCCAAATTGGGATTGATGACGGTACCGCAGTCCACGGTGGCCTCGTAGTTGAGCACCTCAATGGCCCCGGTTCCCTTGTCGATCTCCACCTCTACCATACCCACCATATAGGGGGGCGGGGAGACGGGAGAGGAGGTGGTAGAGGTAAACTGAGTCTCGAACTGATTATTCACCATAGACGCGGTGGCAATGTCCTGGAGTGAGACGGTGCGCTGAGGATCGCTGACACACGTGACCACCTTTCCGTCAAACTCGGTGTCCTCCACGTCACACTTTAAGAGGGTGGCCCCAATCTTCTGGATGCTCTTCCGCAGCTTTTGGCAGGCGTCTTCTACGGCGCGGCCGGTAAGGTAGGTGGTAGATGAGGCGTAGGAGCCGGAGTCATACGGGGATGCGTCCGTGTCTGCACCGTAGACCACCACGTTGTCCACGTCACACTCCATCACCTCGGCGGCCATTTGGGCCAGAATGGTGTCACACCCTGTGCCCATGTCGGCGGCACCGATGGTAAGGGCGTAGAAACCGTCGTCGTTGAGCTTGATGGTGGCGCCGCCAATGTCCACATGGGAGATGCTGGAACCCTGCATGGCCATGGCCACGCCCACGCTGCGCACCTTGCCGTTTCCCATATCCCGACAGGGGTATTTTTCATCCCACCCCATGCGCTGAGCAGTGGCCTTCAGACAGCGATCCAAGGCACAGGCGTTGCACGGCTCATAGTAGTAGGCGGGGAGCACCTGGCCCTCTGCCACCAGGTTCATTTCCCGCAGCTTCACCGGGTCTATTTTCAGCTCAGCGGCCAACTCGTTGACAATACTCTCTACGGCGAACAAGCCCTGGGTGGCACCGTAACCTCGGTAGGCACCGGCAGCCTGTACGTTGGTGTACACCACGTCATAGCAGAAGCGATAGGCCTCCTGGTTGCGGTTATAAAGAGGGATGGACTTGTGGCCGGAGAGTCCCACGGTGGTGGGACCGTGCTCACCGTAGGCACCGGTGTTGGACAGGGTATACATGTCAAAGCCTCGGATGCGACCGTCTTTCATGGCGCCAATGCGCACAGTGATCTCCATTTCGTGGCGAGGACTGCCAGCGGTCTGGCTCTCCTGGCGGCTATACACCAGATAGGCGGGTTTGCCGGTTTTCCAAGTGACCAAGGCTGGGAAAATTTCTGTGACACAGCTCTGTTTGGCACCAAAGCCGCCGCCGATGCGGGGCTTGGTCACCCGTACCTTGGATTTGGGGATGTCCAGGGCGTGGGCGATAATGCGGCGGGCGTGGAAGACAATCTGGGTGGAGCTGAGTACGTTCAGCCGCCCATAGGTATCCATATAGG
>CALXDO010000089.1 GCA_944387075.1 uncultured Oscillospiraceae bacterium
CTTTTGCCTGGCTCCACCGATATCGACGCTTACTCGTTCGTTATGAGCGGAGGGCAGATATCCATTCGGCCTTCCTTACCCTTGCGGTTGCTCTCATTGCCTTTAAGTTTTGTTAGGCACTCTAAGGGGACAGAGATCCCTTTGACCACCCTCCCCGGGCTTAGTTCATCGTTTTGGGATCAAGTTCCTGTCATTCATATGTTCTGCTTTGGTTTTGAAACATGTAGTCGCCATTGCGTCATCCCAGGCAGGGGCGCCAATCCCCACGGGTCTTACCCACAAAAATTTTTTTCAGCTGTTTGTAAGATTCTCTGTGTTCCCCAGTCTTATAGGTGGAAGGAGGTGGTGGTGTGACAGACTTTGAGGAGATATACCGCACATATTTCCAGGACGTGTTTTCCTATATCCGGCGCATGTCCCAGGATGAACATGTGGCCGAGGAAGTGACCAGTGAGACCTTTTTCAAGGCCATGGGCGGGTTGGAACACTTTCGGGGCGACTGTGACGTGCGGGTGTGGCTGTGCCAGATTGCAAAAAACTGTTACTTCTCTTATCGGAAGAAGAAAAATCGCACCCAGAACATGGACGACGCATCCTGGGCCAATCTGGAAGCGGATGAGGAGACCCTGGAGGAGCAGTGGGAGCGGCGGGAGGAGGCCATGCGCATTCAAACCGTGCTCCACGATGTACCAGAGCCCTACAAGGAGGTATTTATGTGGCGGGTCTTTGCAGAGTTGAGCTTCAAGCAGATTGGACAGATCTTCAAAAAGTCGGATAATTGGGCTTGTGTCACCTATCATCGGGCCAGAACTATGATTCGAAAACGATTGGAGGACAGCACATCATGAAACGGGAATGCAGCATCGTGAGGGATCTTCTCCCCCTGTATGTGGAGGGGATGGTCAGTGAAGAGACCGCAGATTTTGTCGGCGAGCACCTGGCTGCTTGCCAGCTATGCCAGGAGGAGTATCAGCACCTGAAACAGCCCACAGACCTGGGGCAGCCGCCCCAGGAGGAGCGCCCCGCCGCCCCGCTGCGCCTCCTGAAACGGAAACTGGTGGGAAAACGGGTGCAGACGGCTCTGTTGGCCGGGGTGTTTGTGGCGGTGGTCTTGCTCTCCGCCTTTGCCATTCTCTCCACACCACGCTATTTCCCCTACACGGGGGATCTGCTGGAGGTGACGCCACAAGCCGACGGCAGCGTTTCCATCACCTTGAATGAGCGGGTGACGAATTATTCGGTGTTTGCAGTCCCTGCCACGCAGGCAAACGCTGGGCGCATGGAGTACTATATTGAGGGGTGGACCAGTGTCTGGGAGCAGTGGTTTTCCCACAGAGGGGCACAGACCATGACCCTTCCCCCCCGAGGCAACGCCGCTGTGGCGGTTTACTATGCCCAGAACAATGGTCAGGAGGATGTGCTGCTCTATGGAGATCAGACGGGCGGCGGCGTGGTGACCCTGCCAGGACTGGTGCTGGGGTACTATTTGTTCCTGGCGATGGCAGTGTTTGTGGTGCTTTTGGTCGTGTGGCTGGTGGTGCGAAAAAAGCCCCAGGTCCGCCAATGGGTGGAGCGTGCCCTGTTGCTGCCCCCCTCTTATGCGGTGGGACATATCATCGTGTTGGGCTTTACCACAAAGTCCTATTCTACCACCCGGGACTTTATCCTGATCGTGGCCATCGGGGTGCTGCTGTACTGCCTGCTGCTGTTGGCGGGAAGCGCATTCCACCTGTGGAGGGAGTGGAAGTCTACCCGGTAGAGCGGGGAGAGGGCGAAATTTCTCATGGTTGACAAAATTCTGTCCTTTTAGTATGATAAAGTGCAGAGAAATCTGCGGCTCGTTCAAAGGGGAGCGTGCGCCGCGTAAAAGGAGAGAAAGCCATGAAAAAGCCGTTCCTCACCTTGGCTCAGGCCAAGACCATTCGTGAGACCTATCCCACCCCGTTCCACATCTACGACCAAGCGGGGATTGAAGAAAACGCCAAGAAGCTTTACAAGGCCTTTTCCTGGAACCCCGGCTTCAAGGAATATTTCGCCGTGAAGGCCACCCCTACCCCCGGCATTTTGAAGCTGCTCCACGCTCAGGGCTGTGGCGTGGACTGCTCTTCCCTCACCGAACTGATGATGGCCGAACGCTGCGGCTTTACGGGGCATGAGATCATGTTCTCCTCCAACGAGACCCCTGCTGAGGAGTTCCGCTATGCCCACAAGCTGGGGGCCATCATCAACCTGGACGATTTGACCCATGTGGAGTTTCTCCATGACACCCTGGGCTGCATTCCTGAGACCATCTCCTGCCGCTATAATCCCGGTGGAACCTTCACCCTGGGGGAGAGCAAGGAAGGCGTCCAGGTCATGGACAAGCCGGGGGATGCCAAGTATGGCATGACCAAAGAGCAGATGAAGCAGGCCTTCACCCGCCTCAAGGAACTGGGTGCCAAGAACTTCGGCATCCACGCCTTCCTGGCCTCCAACACCCTGTCCAACGACTACTATCCGGCTCTGGCCCGGGTGCTCTTTGAGCTGGCTGTGGAGCTGCAGCGGGACACTGGGTGCCACATCACCTTCCTCAACCTGTCCGGCGGTGTGGGCGTGCCCTACCGCCCCGAGCAGCCCGCCAACGACATTGCGGTCATCGGTGAGGGGGTGCGGAAAGCGTATGAGGAGATTCTGGTGCCCGCCGGTATGGGGGATGTCTCCCTGTGCACCGAGTTGGGCCGCTTCATGCTGGCCCCCTACGGCCACCTGGTCACCACCGCCATTCACGAAAAGCACATTTACAAGGAGTACATCGGGGTGGATGCCTGTGCCGCCAATCTGATGCGCCCCGCCATCTACGGAGCCTATCACCATATCACAGTGCTGGGTAAGGAGGATGCCCCTTGTGACCACGTCTATGACGTGGTGGGCTCCCTGTGCGAAAACAGCGACAAGTTCGCCATTGATCGCCCTCTGCCCAAAATCGACATGGGGGACATCCTGGTCATCCACGACACCGGAGCTCACGGCTTCTCCATGGGCTATCAGTACAACGGCAAGCTGCGCTCGGCCGAGCTGCTGCTCAAGCCTGACGGCTCGGTGGAGCTGATGCGCCGGGCAGAGACCCCCGACGACTATTTTGCAACCCTGGTTTGGTAAGAAAAATCCCGTCCGGCACCGCCGGACGGGATTTTTTAGTCTTTTTTCATACGCTGGAGGATGGCTGCTTCCACCTGATCGCCGTACCGCATGGCAAGCAAGAACACCGCCAGACCCACCAGACCGATGAGCACCATGCCCCAGGGGGGAATGATGAGGGCGGAGCTGCCCACGGCACAGGCCACCAACAGGCCCCAAGGCCGGGCAACCAGGCAGAGGACAAGAAATCGCTTCCAACTCAGGTCGGTCAGCCCGGCCAGGATGCACAGCAGATCGTCAGGGAAAAAGGGAAAGAGAAAGGCCAGGAAGAGGAATACATCCCGCTTGCGCTCAATGATGCCCAAGTATTTGCCCGACACCTTCTCGCTGACAAACTGATGGACAAACTTCTGGCCCAGCACCCGGGCCAAGAGAAACACGATCACCGAGCCCAGCACCACCGCTCCCCAGGTGAGGAGAAAGGAGGGCCAGAACCCGAACATCATGGAGCCCACCAGGGCGGTGATGTTGCTGGGAATGGGAGCCACAATCACGGACATCAACTGAATAACAAAGTACATCAGGTGGGACCAGGGGGAATAGCTGGCGATGTAGGCCTCCATGGCCTCCTTGGAGTGGAGGGTCTGGAAAAACCCAGTGGCGTACAGAGCGTAGACCGAGCCGCCCAGCAAAGCTATGGTGAGAAGCCACAACAGGGCTTGTTTCATGCGTGGGTTCACGTTGCTACCTCCTTGGTGAAGATAGGAACAGTGTACCAGAATGTCAAGAAAATGGGAAGATTGGAATGGATTATACTTTTCTTAAGAAATGGATAAGACCTGGTATCCGGCCCCCTCCACGGCGGCCTTCAAGGTCTCGGGGGACACCTCGCCGGTGACCACGGCGGTGCCGCTGTCCAAATCCACCTGGGCGGACACGCCGGGAATGGCATTGAGCGCCTGGGTGACGTGGCTGACGCAGTGGGCACACATCATGCCCTGAATGTGAATGGTTTGAGTCATAGCAGTTTCTTCTCCTTTCAAATTGCAACCGGTGCCGCAGGTGTGGCCGCAGACCGGAAGGGTTGACGGGGTGGGGCGGAAGCGGCGCAGCCGCAGGGCGTTGGTGACCACGCACACGGAGCTCAGACTCATAGCCGCCGAGGCCAGCAAGGGGGAGAGCGGGAGGTGGAACAGGGGATAGAACACCCCGGCGGCCACCGGAATGCAGATGGCGTTGTAGAGAAACGCCCAGAATAGGTTTTCCTTGATGTTGCGCAGGGTGGAGCGGGAGAGCCGAATGGCATTGACCGCGTCCAGCAAATCGCTTTTCATCAGCACCAGGTCGGCGGAGTCCAGGGCGATGTCGGAGCCTGCCCCAATGGCAATGCCCACTTCGGCTCGGGCCAAGGCGGGGGCATCGTTGATGCCGTCTCCCACCATAGCCACCCGGTGTCCCTGGGCCTGCAAGGCCGCCACATGCCCTTCTTTTTCGGTGGGGAGCACCTGGGCAATGACGGTCTCAATGCCCAACTCTTGGGCGATAGCCTGGGCCACCACCGGGTGATCCCCGGTGAGCATGACCACCTGAAGGCCCAGCTTGTGCAGCTCGGACACCGCCTGGGCACTGGTGGGCTTGACGGTGTCCGCCACCCCAATGATCCCCACCAGCGTGTTGCCCTGGGCGAAGAACAAAGGCGTGTGCCCTTTTTGGGTCAAGTCTGCGGTGCGGCGTTCCACGCCAGACAAATCCACCCCAGCCTCCTCCATCATGGCCTGGTTGCCTGCCAGGAAGGGGAGCCCTTGGAGCGTACCGGACACTCCCTTGCCGTGGATGGCCTGGAAGTGCTCCACGTTCTGGAGGACCAGACCCTGGGCTTGGGCGTGGGCCACGATGGCCTGCCCCAGGGGGTGCTGGGAAGGGTGCTCCAGGCTGGCGGCGATGGTCAGCAGCTGCTCCTGGGTCAGCTGCCCCAAGGGGAACACATCTATGACTTGGGGCTTGCCCTGGGTGAGGGTGCCGGTTTTGTCCAGCATCACACAGGTCACTTTGCCCAACTGCTCCAGGGCCTGGGCAGACTTGATGAGAATGCCGTTTTGAGCACCTACCCCGGTGCCCACCATAATGGCTACGGGGGTGGCCAGCCCCAGGGCGCAGGGGCAGGAGATCACCAGCACTGCCACGGCGGAGGTGAGGGCCTGTTCCACCGAATGGCCGGTTCCCAGCCACACCAGGGCGGTGAGCAGGGCAATTCCCATAACCACCGGCACGAAGATGCCAGCCACCCGGTCGGCCAGCCGGGAGATGGGAGCCTTGGAAGAGGCAGCCTCTTCCACCAGGGTGATCATCTGGGACAGGGTGGTGTCCTGGCCCACCTGGGTGGCCCGGACGGTGAGCACCCCGGAGCCATTGAGACACCCGGACAGCACCCGGTCCCCCTCGCCCTTATCCACGGGAATGGACTCCCCAGTGAGGGGGGATTCGTCCACACTGGACACGCCAGACACCACCACCCCGTCCACGGGCAGGGAAGAGCCGGGGCGGATGAGAAGCAGGTCCCCCACCCGCACTTCCTGGGTGGGAATGGTCACTTCCTGGCCCTCCCGGAGCACGGTGGCGGTCTTGGGGCTCAAATCCATGAGCCGGGCAATGGCCTGCCCCGTCTTCCCTTTGGAGCGGGCCTCCAGGAATTTGCCCAGGGTGATGAGGGTGACAATCATGGCCGCCGACTCAAAGTACAGATCCATGGAGTACCGTTCCACCAAGGCGGTGTCTCCGTGGCCCAGGCCCCAGCCGATGGTGTACAGGGCCACCACGCCATAGACAACAGCGGCGGTGGAGCCAACAGCAATGAGAGAGTCCATGTTGGGGGCGCGGTGGGCCAGAGAGCGAAAGCCACCGACAAAATAGCCGCGATTGATGATGAGAGGGGGAAGGGTGAGCAAAAAGAGGGTGAGGGCGTAGACCATAGCGTTTTGGGTGCCGTGGAACACAGCAGGAATGGGCCAGCCCATCATGTGCCCCATGGAGAGATAAAACAGGGGGAGGAGAAAGACCAGGGAGGAGATAAAGCGCACCTTCAGACCCCGCTGGGCATCATGCTGGGGCGCGGGGGTGGGTGCAGTTTTTTCCCCTATCACCGAAGCCCCGTACCCCGCCTGAGACACCGCCTCACAAATTTGCTGAGGGGTGACGGAATCCTCATAGGCCACCGACATGGAGTTGCCCAGCAGGTTCACCTGCACCTCGTCCACCCCGTCCAGGGCTTTCACGGCCCGTTCCACATGGGCGGAACAGGCGGCGCAGGTCATACCGGTGACGGAAACACGCTGTTTCATGGCGGGCCTCCCTTACAGCAGCTTGCCCAGGGCGGACACCAGCTCGTCCACCTTTTCCGCCCGTTCCTGGGGGGTGTCTGCCTGCTCCACACAGTGCTTGAGGTGGGCGGTGAGCACCTCCTTGTTGGCCCGGCGCACCAGGGCATCCACCGCCAGCAGCTGCTGGGAGATGTCCATACAATACCGGTTTTCTTCAATCATAGTTAAAATCCCGTCGATTTGCCCACGGGCGGTTTTCAATAGGCGGGTGACGGTTTTGGCGTCTGCCATCATGATACATTCCTCCTTATGACGGATAATACCCCCCTGGGGGGTAGTGTTATCCTAGCATGAAAGTAGGAGAAAGTCAAGGCTATTTCCACAAAGCCTCCCTTGTGCAAAGGGAGGTGGCATGGCGTAGCCATGACGGAGGGATTGTCTGTTTGATGGTATGGTCAACCCCTCAGTCAACCGAACGGTTGACAGCTCCCCTTACACAGGGGAGCCTTTGAAATGGAGGATTCTAGATAGACATACGCAGGAAGTGGACACAAAATAAACGGCGGAAGCAGTTGCTTCCGCCGTTGAAAGGGGAGGTTTATCCCTCTAGTTTGCTCTGAGTTTTGGCCATGAACTCTTCCGGGTTGATGATAAAACGCTCATGGGTGCCGGAGCCGATCTCGCCCCGCTCGTCGTAGGCGTGCACCTCGAAGGTGATCTTCTTGCCCTCTACGGCGGTGACCACGCTCTCGGCCCACACCTTCATGCCCACGGGGGTGGCAGAGGAATGGGCGATGTTGAGATGGATGCCCACGGAGCTCTCCTCCGCGCTGAGGTGGGGGATCAGGGAGTCTGAGGCGGAGTTCTCCATCAGGGCCACCATGTAGGGGGTGGCAAAGACGGGAACCAGACCGGAGCCCACGGCGGTAGCGGTTTTCTCAGGGGTGACGACGGTCTCACAACGGCCCTTCAGGCCGATTTCAATGGACATGGGTAAATACCTCCTATGCAGTGTCTGGACACAGTGTAACCGATTTTACCTTCCTTGGCAAGAGAAAAGAGCGGCGCCCGTGGGCGCCGCTCTGAAAAAGATGGTGGGGATTAAAGGCCCAGCTGGATCCAGAGGTCGTTGTAGAGGTTGCGGGTCTCCTCGGGGAGCACCACATAGTTCTCGCACTTCTTGAGCACCTCGGCAGAGGGAGCCATGATGTTGTAGAGATCCATGTCCAGATCCTCGCCGTAGGTCTCTTTGTAGTACTCGGGGTACTTCTCCAGTGCCTCGGTGTTGGGAGAGGCGTACCAGATGTAGTCCATGTTGGCCAGGGAGGACTCGGTGGAAGCCAGGAAGTTGATCCACTCCTCGGCCTCGGACACGTGCTGGGCGTTCTTGAGAATGCACCAGGCGTCCACAAACCAGTTGGCGCCCTCTTCGGGGAGCACATAGGCCAGATCGGGGTTGACCTCGTACATGGTCAGGTAGTCGCCGGCGTAGTAGGTGGCAATGGCGGCGTTGCCCTGTTCCATCTTGTTGAACACCTCGTCCATCACCTTGCCCTGGAAGATGCCACGCTTGTTGGCGTCGGCAATGAGGTCGTAAGCCTTGCGGATCTCATCCTCGTTGGTGGTGTTCACCGAGTAGCCCAGGTAAATGAGGGCGTTGCCGAAGGCGTCCCGGGAGTTGTTGATGAGCAGCACGTTGCCCTTGTTGGCATCGTCATACAGGGAGGACCAGCTGGTGATCTCTCCGTCCACCATAGTCTTGTTGGAGATGATGCCCAGGGTGCCCCAGGTGGAGGGAACGGTGTACTCATTGTTGGGGTCAAAGGCCAGGCCCTTGAACTGATCGCCAATCTTCTCATAGTTGGGGATGTTGTCGTAGTTGAGCTTCTGGATCATATCCTCCTCAATGAGCTGGGAAATCATGTAGTCGGAGGGACAGATGACGTCGTAGTTGGCGCCGCCGGTTTTCAGCAGGGAATACAGGGACTCGTTGCTCTCGGCGGTCTGGTAGTTGACCTGAATGCCGGTTTTCTCCTGAAATTCCTGGATGAGATCGACGTCGATATACTCGCCCCAGTTGCACACGTTGAGCACTCGCTTGCCGTCGGTCTGGGTGTTGCCGGTGGAGCCGCCGTTGTCGGTGGAGCCGCCGTTGTCGGTGGAGCTTCCGCCGGTGCTGGTTCCGTCTACCCGCTCGATGGTGCAGCCGGTGAGGGCGAGACTGGCGGCCAGAGTGCAGGCCAGGGTCAAAGCAGTGAGTTTTTTCAATTGATCATTCCTCCAAACAAAATATATTTCCTCATGCCGGAAGGGCAGTGAGTCCCGTTAATAGACCCGCTTGGCAGCGGCTTTTTCCGCCCGGATCTCCCGGACATTGACGATGATGAGCAGCACCAGCACCACCACAAAGAGGATGGTGGACACGGCGTTGATCTCGGGGGTGACTCCCTTTTTGGTCATGGAGTAGATCTGCATGGCCAGGGTGGAGGTGGCGGAGCCGGCGGTGAAGTAGGAGATGACGAAGTCATCCACGCTGATGGTAAAGGGGATGAGGGGGCCGGAGACGATGCCGGGCATGATCTCCGGCAGGATGACCTTGAAAAAGGCCTGTACCCAGGTGCAGCCCAGATCCTGAGCGGCATCCACCAGGTTTTTGTCCATCTGCCGCAGCTTAGGCGAGACGGAGAGGATTACATAGGGGATGTTGAAGGTAATGTGGGCGATGAGCAGGGTGCCAAAGCCCAGGGACAGCTGGGGGAATGTGATGCGATAGACGGCGCCAAAGAGGTTGACGGTAAAGCGATAGTTGACAGCCAGGTAGTTCCACCCTCCCAGTACCGCCACAAAGAACAGGCACATGGCCACGCCGGTGACAATGTCGGCGTTCATCATGGGAATGCTGTTGACGGTCATCAGGGGGTTGCGGAACTTGCGGCGCATGGAGTACAGGCCGATGGCGCTGAAGGTGCCCACGATGGTGGCGATGATGGTGGCCAGAGCGGACACCAGCAGGGTGTTATACACGCTCTGAATGATGAGCTGATTTTGAAACAGCTTGGTGTACCACCGCAGGGAGAAGCCCTGCCAGATGACGCTGGAGTTGGCATCGTTAAAGGAGAAGAAAATCAGCAGCAGAATGGGGGCGTAGAGGAAGAAAAAGACGATGCCGATGAGCAGGCGGTTGCCCAGGTTGGTTTTCTTTTTCATAGCATCACCGCCTGTTCTTCGCCCTCACCGAAGCGATTCATCACCCACATACACGCCACCACAATGACCATCATCACCAGGGCGATGGCAGAGCCCAGGTGGGGGTTGTAGGCCCCGCCCAGAAATTGCTGCTCAATGAGGTCGCCCAGCAGCATCTGAATGCCGCCGCCCAGCAGCCGGGAGATGGCAAAGGTGGACACAGAGGGGACAAACACCATGGTCACGCCGGAGAGAATGCCGGGCAGGGACAGGGGCAGGATCACCTTGCGGAACACGGCGGCGCTGTCTGCCCCCAGGTCCCGGGCGGCCTCCAGCAGGGTGTTGTCCATTTTGATGAGGGTGGAGTAGATGGGCAGTACCATGAAGGGCAGGTAGTTGTATACCATACCCACCACCACGGCGCCCTGGGTGCCGATCATCTTAAAATACTGTATGTCTGTGCCAAAAATGCCGTTGATGAGGTCAAACAGGCCGATGGCGGCAAAGAACTGGTTGATGAGGCCGTTGTTCTCCATAATGGACATCATGGAGTAGGTGCGCAGCAGGAAGTTGACCCACATGGGGAGCATGATGAGCAGCATGGCCACCCGCTGGAAGCCCTTGCCCTCCCGGGCCATGGCGTAGGACAGGGGATAGCCGATGAGCAGACAGACCAGGGTGGCGATGATGGCCAGCTTGAAGGACCGGGTGAAGATCACCGTAAAGGTACCCATGCGGGTGAAATTCTCTCCGGTGACCGAGAAGTCGGCGGTGGTGAAGGCGTAGATCACCACCATGACGATGGGAGCCACCACAAACAGGGCCATCCACCCCACATAGGGGATGGCCAGGAGGGAACGCTTATTCTTCATGCCCGTTCTCCTCCTCCTCGGGCTCATAGTCCGCATCGCCGATCTCTTCGTATTCCTCGGAGTAGGAGGAGTAGTCGCCGAACATCCCGGAGTACTCGCTCTTTTTCATCACGTGGATGCAGTCGGGGTCCAGCTGAATGCCGATGACGCTGCCCACAGGGTGGTAATCGGTGGTCTGGATCAGCCACTTAAAGCCATAGAAATCCACAATGGTGTCGTAGTGGACCCCCTTGAAGGTCACCGAGGTGACGGTGCCCTTGAGCCGGCCCTGATCCTCCGCCACAATGTCCACGTCCTCGGGGCGGATGACCACGTCCACCGGCTCGTCCTTGGCAAAGCCACGGTCCAGGCAGGGAAACTTCCGGTTGAAGATCTCCACCAGCTCATCGGCCCGCATGATGCCGTCGATGATGTTGGACTCGCCGATGAAGTCGGCCACAAAGGCGTTTTTGGGCTCGTTGTAAATGTCCTCAGGGGTGCCGATCTGCTGGATGCGGCCGCCGTCCATGACCACCACAGTGTCGCTCATGGCCAGGGCCTCCTCCTGGTCGTGGGTGACATAGATGAAGGTGATGCCCATCTCCTGCTGGATGCGCTTCAATTCGTTCTGCATATCCTTGCGCAGGCGCATATCCAAAGCGCCCAGGGGCTCGTCCAGCAACAGCACCTTGGGGCGGTTGACCAGGGCCCGGGCGATGGCCACCCGCTGCTGCTGGCCGCCGGAGAGGGCGGAGATGGAGCGCTTTTCAAAGCCCTTGAGGTTGACAATCTCCAGCATCTCCATGACCCGCTGGTGAATTTCCGCCTCGGGAATTTTCACCTTCTTGGCGGTGGACTTCCCGTTTACCACATTGGTAACCGTTTTGCCCAGACGCAGGCCAAAGGCCACATTTTCGTATACGTTCAGGTGGGGGAACAGGGCGTATTTCTGAAATACGGTGTTCACTTCCCGCTTGTGGGGCGGGACATGATTGATCCTCACGCCGTCAAATAAAACGTCCCCAGAGGTAGGCGTAAGAAACCCGCCGATGATGCGCAGCGTGGTTGTCTTACCGCACCCACTGGGACCCAGCAGCGTGAGGAACTCTTTGTCGTTGATATACAGGTTGATGTGGTCCAGAACCACGCCATCGTCGTAAGCCATGACGCAGTCTTTCAGGCGGATCAGCTCCTTGGACATGTGTCCTCCCTCATTTCTATGGTTGTTTTCTAAAATGTCAGCTCCCTCGATATTTGTCCCGGCAAGTGCCCTCCAGCGGACAGCCAAAAATTGGCCCGGGGTTTCACGGATAGCGAGATAAACTATATTATGTCGATGGGGAAATGTCAATCATTTTTTTGAAAAAATTTTGCATAATTCGTAAGATGAAAAAGGCCGCCAATTTGGCGGCCCGGAAGGGGGATTGGGGAAAAAAGAGGAAGAAAACGGACTTATTCCTGGGGCATCCAGCGAGCGGCAAATTTGGGGAAATACTGGGGGACAAAGTCAATGTCCCGCACGGTCCACTCCATGCCGTTCAAATGGGCCAGACACCCGGCATCGGTGGTGAAGTCAAAGCGCAGCTTGTAGGAGTACAGCGCCTGATAGCTGCGGCCAAACTGCCGGTTATCCCGTTCCCGGCCATATTTGCCATCCCCCAGCAGGGGGTGACCGGAGGCGGCAAACTGGGCACGGATCTCGTGGGTGCGCCCGGTGATGAGGTCACACTCCACCAGGGACAACCCGCCCTCGCAGGCCAGCGTATTATATAAGGTAAGGGCGGTCTTGCCTCCGGGGACGGGGCGGTCAAAGACCTTCACCTGGGCCTTGTTCTCGTCTTTGAGGATGAAGCCCTTCAATTCCCCCTGGCGGGGGCGCATCTCGCCCCGGATGACGCACAGGTACAGCTTGGTCAGTTCCCGATCCTTGATTTTCTGGTTCATAATGCGCAGGGCCTCCGCGGTTTTGGCGGCAATGACGATGCCTCCGGTATTGCGGTCGATGCGGTTGCACAGGGCAGGGGCAAAGGAATTCTCCCAGTAGGGAGACCACTCCTTTTTCTGATAGAGATAGGCCTGAATGTGGGTCAGCAGGGTGTTGACTCGTTCCTGCTCGTCGGGGTGCACCACCATCCCCGGGCGTTTGTTCAAAAGAAGAATATGCTCATCTTCGTAGACGATGTCCAATTGAGGCTTGAACACTGAGAGGAAGGCATTTTCCCGATTTGGGGTTTGAAAAAATTCGTCGTTGATGTATAATTGTAGTGTGTCTCCTACGGCCAGGCGCACATCCCGCTTGGAGCCTTTGCCGTTGAGCTTTACCCGCTTGAGGCGGATGTACTTCTGAGCCAGCGGGGCGGGGAGGAGGGGGACGGTTTTGGCCAGTCAGCGGTCCAGCCGCTGTCCTGCGTCATTTTTTCCGATGGTAAATTCCTTCAACCATAATCACTCCTGGGCGATTTCAAGATTGCCTCCAGTGTACCATGATTTCGTGTGAAAAAAAAGAGCGAAAAAAATGCAGAAACCATTTGACAAGTGAGAAGATATTGAGTATAATACCATTTGTGTCGTTATGCGAGGTGTACCGATGAAACTGGATTTGAAGCGAATTGCCCGCGAGCCGGGTACCACCCTGCCCTTTGCCTTCCAGATGGACTTGAGCCAGCTGGAGTGGAATGGGGAACACCCTGTGTCCCAACCTGTCACTGTGGAAGGCAGGGTGCGGAATATGGCGGGGGTGCTGTTGCTCCAGGCCAGTATGGCCACCACCCTGTCGCTGATCTGCGACCGCTGTGCCCAACCCTTTTCCAAGGAGAAGACGGTGGACTTTGAGTCCATGCTGGCTGCCGAGTTGGAAGATGAGGAAAATGATGACATCATTTTGCTGGATGGGGATATGCAGCTGGATGTGGAAGAGTTGCTGGGTGATGTGTTCCTCCTGAACATGGACACAAAGAATCTCTGCTCTCAAGACTGCAAGGGGCTGTGTCCGGGCTGCGGTGCAGACCTGAATCGTGAGCCCTGCCGTTGCAAGAAAGAGATTGATCCCCGTCTGTCCAAGCTGGCCCAGTTGTTGGGTCAGGATGGATGATGTGTAATGATATGTCTGCGGACATTGACCGATAAGGAGGTGTCAAAATGGCCGTCCCTAAGAGTAAAGTATCCAAGCAGCGCAGAAACAAGCGTCGCAGCTCCGTGTGGAAGCTGGAGACTCCCGGTGTCAACAC
>CALXDO010000090.1 GCA_944387075.1 uncultured Oscillospiraceae bacterium
ATCTTGGGGTTGGAGAGAATGGTGCGGGCGATGGTGAGCAGCTGCTTCTGGCCCTGGCTGATGTTGCTGGCATCCTCATTGAGGATGGTATCATAGCCGTGGGGGAGGGTGCGGACGAAATGGTCCACCTGAACGGCCTTGGCGGCCTGAAGCACTTCCTCGTCGGTGGCGGACAGGCGGCCAAAGCGGATGTTCTCCCGGATGGTGTCGTTGTACAGCCAGGTGTCCTGGAGCACCATGCCGAAGGCGTCTCGCATCTCACCCCGGGCAAACTGGCGCACATCGTAGCCGCTGAGCAGCACGGCACCTTCCTTCACATCGTAAAAGCGCATGAGCAGCTTGACGATGGTGGTCTTGCCGGCTCCTGTGGGGCCGACGATGGCCACCTTGGTGCCGGGCTGGATGGTAGCGGAGAAGTCGTGGATGATGGTCTTGTCCGGGACGTATCCGAAATTCACATGGGCAAACTGCACCGAACCGTCGATGGATTCCGGGTCAACGGCGGGTACCGGGTCAGGGGTCTCCTCCGGCTCCTCCAGGAAGAGGAACACCCGTTCGGCCGCAGCCGCGGTGAGCTGGAGCTGGTTGGAGATGTTGGCCAGCTGGTTGATGGGCTGGGTGAACTGACGTACATACTGGATGAAGGCCTGGATGTCACCCACGGTGATGGTCTGATTCAGGGCCAAGAACCCGCCCAGCACACAGATGGCCACATAGCCCAGGTTGCTGGCGAAGTTCATCAAGGGCATCATCATGCCGCTGAGGAACTGGCTCTTCCATGCGCTGTGATATAGCTTGTCGTTCATCTCATGGAAGGTGCGGATGGAGTCCTCCTGCCCGTTAAAGGCCGTCACCACCACATGGGCTCCGAACATCTCCTCCACATGGCCGTTGACATGACCCAGATACTCCTGCTGACTGCGGAAGAACTTCTGGCTGTGGCGGATGACATTCATGACAATGAACAGGCACACGGGCAGGATGCACAGGGCGATGAGGGTCATCCAGGGGCTGATGGAGAGCATCATGATGAGCACGCCCAGCAGCAGCGTCACCTGGGTGACCACCTGGGAGAGGCTCTGGTTCAAGGTCTGGGTCACCGAGTCCACATCGTTGGTGATGCGGCTGAGCACCTCGCCGTGGGAGACCTTGTCAAAGTAGGACATGGGGAGCCGGTCGATTTTCTGGCTGATGTCGGTGCGAATGGTGTAGCTGACTTTGGTGGCGATTCCTGCCATGAGCCAGCCCTGCACATAGGTGAGTAGAGCACTGAACAGGTACAGACCGCCCAAAAAGAGGAGAATTTGGGCCAAGGCATCAAAATCAATGCCGCCGGTGCCGGCAATCATGGCCATCAGCCCCTCAAAGAGCTTGGTGGTGGCTTTTCCCAGAATTTTGGGGCCGAGAATGGAGAAAGCGGTGCCGGCGACGGCGCACACCAGCGAGAGAATGAGTACGGGAAGGTAGCGGTTGATATACTTGAGCAGTTTTTTCATCGTACCGGAGAAGTCTGCTGCCTTGTCCCCGCCGCGCATGCCAGCGGGGCCATGGCCCATGGGGCCGTGTCGCATGGGTCCTGCCATGATTACAATTCCTCCTTTGAGAGCTGACTTTGGGCAATTTCCTGATAGGTGGGGCAGCTGCGCATCAGTTCCTGATGGGTGCCGCAGCCCACCACCTTGCCCTGGTCCAGCACTAGGATTTGGTCGGCATCCAGAATGGTGGACACCCGCTGGGCCACGATGAGCACCGTGGCTTGGGTGGTGTATTCCTTCAACGCAGCCCGCAGCTGGGCGTCGGTTTTAAAGTCCAGGGCGGAGAAGGTGTCGTCAAAAATATACACCGGAGCCTGCTTGGCCAGGGCGCGGGCGATGGACAGCCGCTGCCGCTGACCACCGGAGACGTTGGTGCCGCCCTGGCTGATGGGGGTTTGCATCCCCTGTTCCAGCTGGGAGATAAACTCAGAGGCCTGGGCAATGCGGGCGCTTTGGTCCACCAGGTCCTGAGAGGCAGCAGGATTTCCGTATTTCAGGTTGCTCTCCACGGTGCCGCGGAGCAAAATTCCCTTCTGAGGCACATAGCCGATGGCGTCCCGCAGTTCCTTTTGGGGTAGAGCGCGTATATCTACCCCGTCCAGGGTAATGCTGCCCTCAGACACATCGTGAAAGCGGGGGATGAGGTTGATGAGGGTGGATTTGCCCGAGCCGGTGGAGCCGATGAAAGCGGTGGTCTGGCCGGGCCGGGCCACAAAGCTTACATGCTCCAACACGTCGGCGTCCGCCCCGGGGTAGCGGAAGGACACGTCGCGGAACTCTACCACACCCTGCACGGGCTGGGAGAGGTGAAGGGGGTGTTCTGGGTCTTTGACTTGGTTTTCCGTCTCCAGCACCTCGTAGATTCGATCCGCAGATACAGAGGCCCGGGGCACCATAATAAACATCATACTGATGAAGAGGAAACTCATGATGACGTGCATGGCGTACTGGATAAAAGCCATCATGTCGCCCACCTGGAGGTTGCTGGCGGCAATTTCCTTGCCGCCAAACCACACAATGAGCAGGGACAGACCGTTCATCACCAAGGTCATGGCGGGCAGCATGGTGGCCATGGCCCGGTTGACAAAGAGGGTGTTGGAGGTCAGATCGTCGTTGGCCTTTTCAAACCGCTGCTGCATAAACTTCTGGTTGGAGAAGGCACGCACCACCATCAGACCCCCGATTTCCTCCCGGCTGACCAGGTTGAGCCGGTCCACCAGGGCCTGCATTTTCTTGAAGCGGGGCATGGCCACGGCGAAGAGGATCATCAGCAGGCCCAACATAACCACCAGAGCTAGGGCCAGCACCCAGGCCAGGTTGAGACAAGTGGACAGGCCCATGATGAGGCCGCCAATGCCCATGATGGGGGCAAAGCACAGCAGCCGGAAGCCCATACTCAAAAAGTTCTGCACCTGGGTGATGTCGTTGGTGGAGCGGGTGATGAGACTGGCCCCGGAGAAACGATCCATCTCATCGTTGTTGAAGTAGGTCACCTTGGTGAACACATCCCGTCGCAGATCCCGGGCCACGCCAGCGCCCATGCGGGCCATGCAGTAGCCGGCGGCGATGGCACAGACGGTGAGCAGGATGGCCAGGACGGCCATGCGCACACCGGTGGAGAGAATGTAGTTAGTCTGGATGGCGTCGGTGTCCGCGCCCAGCTGCTGGTAGAACTGCTTGACCATCACTACGCCGGTCTGCTCCAGCATGGTATCGGGGGTCTGTGCGGCAATGTCAATGGCCTGGGCCACCAGCTGCTGTCCCTGGGGCTGAGCCAACAGCTGGCCCAGGGCCTGGAAGCCGCCGGTGGAGCTTTGCGTGGCCCCAGACTGGGTCATCAGCCAGGTCAGGGCGTAGCTGGCCCGGCCAAAGGCTCCGGCTACGGCCTCCTCCTCCTGGGTGTTAAGGGCGAAGTCCGTTCCGGTAGCCTGGGGGTAGGTGTCGGAAAGGTGCTCGTACTTGGGATGGTCGGCCAGGGGCACATAGGCCTCACGAACCAGTTCCCGATCCTGGGTGGACATGAACTGCTCCATCAGCCCCAATGTGTCGGCAGAAATCACCTGGGGAGCGGAGGAGGTGATGCCCCCCTGTTGCAGCCCCACGTTGACGATGTCGCTCATGTAGTTGGGCAGAGACAGCTCCAGCATGGCTTGGCCAAAGAGAAAGACGATGCCTAACACCAACAACAGCGCATACGGTTTGAGATATTTCTTGAGTTTCAGCATAGAATCCGGTTCCCTCCTAGATGTTATGGTGTATTTGTGGAAAATTCCGCTTCTACCGCTGCCGCCAGGCTGCGAAACGCCTGAATGAGCAGCTGCGCATCCACGCCGCTCTGAGTGTCCAACCGCTGGAGCACATGCTCCAGCTTGCCCAACATCTCTTCTCCAGTGGTGTGAAGCAGATCGTTTCCAGAATCCGTCAGGTGAATCCACACGGTGCGGCGGTCGTGGTCATCCGGCACCCGCCGGACATATCCCAGTTCCTCCAGCTTGGTGATCCGCTGGCTCACCGCCGGCATACTCTGCTTCATGGCCTTGGCCAAGGTGGACAGAGTCATGGGAGCGGAGTCGCTGGAGTTGCAGGACGGGCCGTGCCCATTGGGATGGCGAAGGGTGTACAGGGTGAAAAACTCCGATTTGTTGATACCGGTGTTGGGAATGGCCAGCTTCCACGCCCGGCGAAGGCGGTCCATTTCCCGCAACAGCTCCAGCGCAGGGCTGTGTGGCTGAGTATGCACATGATTACCTCCAGTCGAAGACCCAACTATAAAAGTTAGGTTACATAATTATGAAGCATAAGTGATTATACGCACAGAGAACCTGTCTGTCAAGAGGTTCAAAAAAAGTTCACAAATGGCCGGCAACTGCCTTAGAGTGCCTAACAAAACTTAAAGGCAATGAGAGCAACCGCAAGGGTAAGGAAGGCCGAATGGATATCTGCCCTCCGCTCATAACGAACGAGTAAGCGTCGATATCGGTGGAGCCAGGCAAAAG
>CALXDO010000091.1 GCA_944387075.1 uncultured Oscillospiraceae bacterium
ACAGAGGTCTAGCTGCTGTTACCAGGTGGGTTAGGCTTAAATATGCTGCCATGAATCCGAAAAAGCTAGCAAACTGGAGTTGGGAGAACTCCTGTTTGCGTATCATATTAGCTGTCCTTCCCCATAACATGACCAGAACCCCTGTTTTCACATAATGAAAACAGGGATTCTTTGAGAGTCTGAAGCGAGCCGCTAACGCGGCTCGCTTTTGCTTTACTCGAAGATCAACGTTCCAAAATCCCCACGCCGGTGATAGTCCGGCTTGTCGCAGCTCAAAGGGGACCAGGCCAAATAGTGGGGGTGCTCTGTCTCATCTCCACACTTGTAGAAATTGGCCTCGCTCTCCCCTTCCCAGGCAAAACCGGGGAAGTACCGGCCCACAAACTCCGCCGGGATGCAGAACTGAATGCCCCACGCCCCGTCGGTCTGCCAACTCTGGGGGCAGAACAACTCCTCCATCTTTTTGACGATCTGGCGCACCCGGGTGGGCCGGGTTCCGCCAAAGCCCAGATTCAACGCCTTGAGGGGATTCCACTCAAAGTTGAAGTATCGGGCATCCCCCACCACCGGGGCAAAGAAAAACTCCAGGCAGCTGTCGTTGCACACCTGGTCCAGGGTCCCGGTAAGGGTGGCCCGGATGGGGGACTCCTCCGCCTCCATGCGCACATACAGCTTCTCCCCGTCGTGGCACAGCTGCACCCAGCCCCTCACACCAGCTGGCTCTAGCCAGCCCGTCTCTTTCAATTCCACCCGGGGAACGTTCTCCCACTGCGTCCCGTCACCCCGGCGTACCTGATAGGTTTCTTTCATGGATTGGTTCATCTCCAGTCTCCGTATTCACTCGTCAAAGGCACCCTGCGCCTCCATGTAGTAGCAGATAATGTCCACAAACTCCCCGGTTGTGGGCTTGACGCGGATGGGAAATCCCGCCATCACCCGCAACCGCTCCTGATCTCCCTTGTTCCACTGTTGGTCTCGTATCAGGCGCAAATTCCGTTCCACGGTAGATGGAGTAGCTTGGTCAAAGTGGGCGGCCACCTCCGGGTATAACCCCTTCGTGATGCGGCGCAGCAACTCCGGATTGCGATGGGCCAATTCCACCGCACACATCAACTGACGCATAGACAGGGAATCTCCAAGCAGACCCATGGAGCGCAGCACTTCTCGAATGGCCCGTTGCTGATTCAATGTCATCCCACCTTCCAATTCTTGTTTTTTCTCACTCCCATTCTACTATATCTTGGTGGAAAACAAAAGAAATTTCATTCTGATATTTCGACATGTTTCGACATACCGCATTTCTGCACCAAGGCCACAATGCGGGATGTGCCCAGGCGGCTGGCGCCCAGATTCAAAAATTCCGCCCCATCCTCCAGGGTGGCAATGCCTCCGGCGGCTTTCACCTGCACCGGTTCCCCCACATGAGCGCGAAACAAAGCAACATCTTCCCGGGTGGCTCCCCCTTGGGCAAACCCGGTGGAGGTCTTGATGAAATCCGCGCCGCTCTCTGTCACCAGCTGGCACAGCTTGACCTTCTCGTCCTGGGTCAACTGGCAGGCCTCCACGATTACCTTGAGGCGCTTTTCCCCGCACGCCGCCTTCACCGCCCGGATTTCCTCCAGCACGTCCTCCCAGCGTCCATCCTTCACCCAGCCCAGGTTGACCACCATGTCAATCTCAGAAGCCCCATTGGCAAGGGCATCCTGGGCCTCCAACACCTTCACCGCCGTGGTGGAGTACCCGTTGGGAAAACCGATCACCGTACAAACCGGAAGCTTGTCTCCCAGATACTCCGCCGCCTGTCTGACATAGCTGGGAGGAATGCACACCGAGGCGCAACCATAGGTCACCCCGTCGTCGCAGACCTGCCGAATCTCCTCCCAGGTGGCCGTGGTGCGCAGCAAGGTATGATCCACCGCCGACAAAAGCCGTTCCATGTCCATTGTTCTCACCTCCTCCATGGACCTTTCACCCCTTCATCATACTCTGTCATTTGCCCCAACGCAAGAGGGTTTTCCCACCCGATTGAACCAATGGTTGATTTTGCTCAAGATTTTCTCCATTGAACTCAACCATAGTTTTTCCTATAATACAACCATGAAGAGAATGGAGGAATTTCTATGAACCAACCTTTGAGCACCACCATCACCCGCCTGCGCAAAGAGCGGGGGCTGACCCAGGAACAGCTGGGACAGCTGGTGGGAGTTTCCGCCCAGGCGGTGAGCAAATGGGAAAAGGGCGGGGCCCCGGACGTGGAACTGCTGCCTTTGCTGGCCGACCGGCTGGGCGTGTCCATGGACGCCCTGTTTGGCCGGGCTGACCCGTCCACCGCCGATATGACCACCCAGTTTCAGCAGTGGCTGCTGTCCATCCCCGTGGAGCAGCGATTGTTTACTTTGTTTGAGCTTCTGGCGGTGTCCTCCCCCTATTTGGGCAGCAACTTGATGGACTCCGGCATCATCCCATCCATTTCGGTGCAATCCACCTGTTACGTCGACAGTCTCGTTCCCAACTCGCCAACTTCCTCCCCCACCTGTTGGCTTCGTTCCTATGTCACCTCAGAGGAAGGGTTGGTTCTGAGTGTATTAGCCGAAGACTTCCCCCTCTTTTTGTTAATGCCGGAGCCATCCAAAGGATACCAGAGCAACCTCCCCGACCCAGAGCGGTGCCGGAAGCTGTTCACAGCCTTGGCCCTCCCTGGCACTTTGGAAATTCTCCTGTATCTCCACAGGCAAGAGGGAAGCTTTTACCACCCCTCCGCCATTGCCAAGCACACCAAGCTCCCTCTGGATGTGGTTCTGACAGCACTCCCCCAGATGGCAGAATGTGAACTGCTGAAGAAAAGGGATTTGGAGCTGGAGGACGGTCCCACCCAGGTCTACACCCTCCACAACAATTTTTCCTTTGTCCCCTTCCTGTTCCTGGCCCGCTGGCTCATGCAACCCGAGGACGTCTATGTGTTTGCCTGTGACATCCGCAACCGCCCCATCCTCACCCCACCCCCCGAGAAAAAGGAGAGTCAATCATGAAGAAGCAACCTAGCCACACCCTCTACACCCGTGCCATTTTCCGGGGCAACCGCCTGTCCTTTGCCGTGGCCCTGATCCTCATCAGCCTTGGCACCCTTTGGAACCTTATCATCTCCTATCTGCTGGGCCATATTCTGGATATTATGAACACTGGAAATTTAACCCAGTTGGCCCACACCACCCTGTTCTGCCTGGGGCTATCCGCTGTCATTTTCGTCACTGAACTGGTGATGTACCGGGCCAAAAGCCGCTTCATCCACCGGGGGCTGGCCCAGTACAAGGATCTGGCCTTTTCCCGGCTGTCTCAAAAGAGCATCCGGGCCTTCTCCCAGGAGAACACCGGGCGATACCTCTCCGCCCTCACCAACGACACCAACTCCATCGAGGAAAACTACCTCAACCAGTCCTTTCTTCTGGTTTCCCAAGTGCTCCTCTTTTTTGGCTCCTTGGGCATGATGCTGTGGTACAGCTGGAAGCTGGCCCTGGCTGCCATCCTGCTCAGTCTGCTTCCCATTGCCGTCACTCTGGCCACGGGAAACAAGCTGGCAGCCCGGGAGAAGAAGGTCAGCCAGTACAACGAGGGCTATGTGGCCATGCTCAAGGACCTGCTAGGGGGCTTTTCGGTGGTTAAGAGTTTCAAAGCAGAGGGACAGGTGCTCTCCCGCTTTTCCCAGGCCAATGCCCGGTTGGAGCATATCAAGGAGGACCGGCGATGGTTTTCCTGTCTGATCACCGCCGCAGCCACCTGTCTGGGTTTTATGGTTCAGTTCGGCATCTTCCTCTTTGGAGCCTATCTGGCCATCCGGGGAGAGATCACTGCCGGTACTGTTCTTATCATGGTCAACCTGTGCGGCATCCTCCTCCAGCCCATCCAGACCGTACCCCAGTACTGGGCCAGCCGCAAGGCCGCTCTGGCCCTCATAGACAAGTTGGCGGAGCTCACCGCTCAGAACCAGCAGGAGGGCGGCGTGTCCATCCCCGCCACGCTAAGCCAGTTCATCACCCTGGACCACGTCTCCTTCGGCTATGAGCCGGACAAACCGGTGCTGCGGGATATTTCCGCCCAGTTCCAAGCGGGCAAGACCTACGCCATTGTGGGCGGCTCCGGCTCGGGCAAGTCCACCCTCCTGCACCTGCTTATGGGAGCCAGCGGACAATATTCCGGCTCCATTTCCATTGACGGCACCGAACTGCGGGAGGTGGACACCGACAGCCTGTACGACCTGATGAGCATGATGGGCCAGGAAGTGTTTCTCTTTGATGACACCATCCGCAACAACCTGACCATGTTCCGCTCCTTCCCCGACCAAGAGGTCGCAAGTGCGGTGCAGCGTTCCGGCCTGGGTCAACTGGTACAGCAGCGGGGCGAGGACTACCGCTGCGGGGAAAACGGTGTCAACCTGTCCGGCGGCGAAGGTCAGCGCATCTCCATTGCCCGGTGCCTGCTGCGCAAAACGCCGGTGTTGCTGCTGGACGAGGCCACCGCCGCCCTGGACAACGCCACCGCTGCCGCGGTCACCCAGTCTATTCTGGACTTGACCAGCACCACCCGCATTGTGGTCACCCACCGACTGGAAGCAAATCTCATGGCACAGTATGATGAAATTCTCGTGCTGCGGGACGGGCGCATCCAGGAACAGGGCAGTTTTGCCCAGCTGATGGATGCAAAGGGCTATTTCTATTCCCTCTTCACCCTGTCTCAGCCTGCATCATAAAGAAGTGTCACATAATTGGAAAATGCCAATCAGAACGTGGCGGAAACAAACTACCCTCAGCGGCTGACAAACAAGTATCCCAACTGAATCGGCGTGCCATTTCTTTTCGAAATGACACGCCGTTTTTTTACACTTTTCCAACTGTTCAAAGGGTAAGGTGACACCATCACAAGAATGGATAGTGGTACATTCGATGTCGTGTATACCTTCTTTCATTCTGTAAATTCGAATAGCTCCTCAACCGTCGTATGAAAGACTTTCGCAATGTCCATTGCCATTTTAAGCGATGGATTATATCGCCCATTTTCTAAATGGACGATGGTCTCTCTTCGAACGCCAATCAATGCGGCCAACTCGCTTTGCTTCATATTTTCCTTTTCCCTGTATGCTTTGATCTTGGTTTTTAACATCATTACTCCATTCCATTTTTGTCAATCCAGCAAAATACGATGGCTCGAATGAGCACTAAAATAAAAGTGCCGCCAGTTAAAAGATACCCCGTTACATAGGAAGCAGTTCCGTCCAATAGTAATGATGGGAAGATGATAATTCCCATCAAAGCAAGCGCAGCCTTAAAGCAGATGGCATCTGCAATTTGCATCGCCTTTTTTGCATACTCATCCATGACATCAGAATTTCTTTTCAGCCAACTTACAACAATCAGAAGAATCATCGCAATACAGGTCGGCGCATTGGAATTCAACGTGTATACCACCATTAAATGGTAGTGCAAAGGGATGCCAAAGGCGACAAGGACTTGAACAAGCATAAGTGTTCTCAGGCTAATTTTTTTCATGGCAACCTCCAAGTGATATATTTATAACTTTAACGTGTTATAAATATATCACCCGCAATCGGGGATGTCAAGATGAAATGTGAGATATTTATAACTTGATTTCAGACTTCAAAAATCCTTCGATATGTTTGTAATACTGCTTGACAGGACCTTTTTTCATCTTTACTGTGACGATTTTACCAAGTGCACCATTTCACGAGCAAAGACAAGGGGGGACAGTTGGAAAAAAGGAGTGTGTCGCAAAAACTTCCATTTTTGAGACACACCCCTTTTTTATTTCACCAGCATTCTTGCCACCCAAGTGCGATGCACCACCATGGCGCTTTTGGGGCAAAACTCCTGACAACAGAAGCATCGAATGCAGTTTTCCCGGTCAATGACTGCCTTTCCCTTCTCGATGCGGATGGTCTTGGCCGGGCAGATGTCACGGCACACGCCACAGCCCACACAGTCATGCTTGATCACTTTGGGCTTCTGGCTGAATACCTTGGCCATCAATGCCCCTCGCAGACGGCTGGACAGCTTTTTCCCGTCCCCCTCAAAGAGATGCCCATTGCCTGTCTCAATGCGCTGGAAGTCCGGCACCACAAAGTCCTCCACGTTGCCCTGCACCGTCAGTTCCTCCACCGCAGGCGGAATCAAGCCCCGCTCCAGAGCCGCCTCCAGGGTGGGCACCTCCTCCCGGCGCAGGCCCAACAGCTTGGCACACACCAGGTCCACCTTGTGGGGACTCTCTGAGGCTGCCAGCAGCCCCACATGGCGGGGCGTCCCGCCGGTGGGCCCGTTGCCCTCCATACAGGTCACCCCGTCCACAATGGTGAGGCGAGGCTGAAAATACTCGTCCAAATCCACGATCATCCGGGCAAAATCCCGGGGGTCTGGGTAGCGGAAATGGTACTCCGGCTTCATGGCTCCTGGAATGGCCCCAAACAGGTTCTTAGCCCCGCAGGTCATGGCCATCATTCCGTGGGTTTTCAGCTTGCAGAAATTGATGATGGCATCCGCCCCGTCCAGATAGGAGGTATAGGTGAATTGGCGGCACACCTTCCCTTCCGGGTACTCGGCCGGACTGTGCCCAAAATCCCAGTTCAGATGCCCCCCCGCCTGTTCCACCTGCTCCATGCCCGTGGCCTGGTATACCCGCTTGACGAATGCGGCGTTATACAGCCCCCCCGGGCTGTCCCCCACCACCACATGGGCGCCCCGCTGGGTGAGCATGCCTACTAGGGCGCACAGCAGAGACGGGTGGGTGGTGGCCGCTCGTTCCGGCTTGAGAAAGGTCACCAGATTGGCCTTGATGACAATGCGCATCCCAGGCTTCACCCAAGACAGCCCCCCCAGGGGCTCCAATACCCGTGTCAGGGCGCGCTCTACCTCCGAGGCAGAATAGTCCACACAAGAGGTCAACACCACGTCCGGCATATCATGTCACTCCTTTGAATAGAAAATCCCCCGGCCGAAGCCGGGGGATGAATGGGTGCAAACAGGGAGATTAGACCTCCTCGGTCTCCGCAGTCTCCTCGGTCTCCTCCACGTCGTTGCCCTCCAGCAGAGCGCGGATGGACAGAGACACCTTCTTGTTCTCCTCGTCGATGGCGATGATCTTAGCATCCACCATCTGGCCCTCCGTCAGCTCGTCGCCGGGCTTCTCCACACGGTGGTCGGCGATCTGAGAAATGTGGATCAGGCCGTCCACGCCGGGAACGATCTCAGCAAAGGCACCGAAGGTCATCAGCTTCACAATGCGCACGTTGGCCACGTCGCCCACGGAGTACTTGCTGGTGAACACAGTCCAAGGCTCCTGGCTGTGATCCTTCATGCCCAGGGAAATCTTCTTCTTCTCGGGGTCGAAGGAGATAACGTACACATCCACCTGGTCGCCCACAGAGACCACCTCGGCGGGGTTCTTGATGCGGGACCAGGACAGCTCGGAGACGTGCACCATGCCGTCCACACCGCCGATGTCCACGAAAGCACCGTAAGAGGTCAGGCTCTTGACGGTACCAGTGTAGTGCTTGCCCACCTCGATGTTGTTCCAGATCTCAGCGGCAGCAGCGGCACGGGCCTCGGCAGCCACAGCGCGGATGGAGCCCACCACACGGCGGCGAGCACGGTTGACCTCGGTGATGCGCAGCTGCACGCGGGTCTTCACCATGCCGGACAGGTCAGCACCACGGGGCTGGCCGGACTGAGAAGCGGGGATGAACACGCGGATGCCCTTGACCTTAGCCACCAGGCCGCCCTTGTTCTCCTCGGTGATGATGCCTTCCAGCACTTCCTTGCTCTCCACGGCGTTCTCGATGATCTCCCAGTTCTTGGCAGCATCCAGACGCTTCTTGGACAGCTTCACCATGCAGTCGCGG
>CALXDO010000092.1 GCA_944387075.1 uncultured Oscillospiraceae bacterium
AGGGCTCCTTGGTGGGCACCACGCCGATGTCGTAGAGGAACTTGTGCCAGAACCGGGAGTAGAGCAGATGGAGGGTGGTGTGCTCCATGCCGCCGTTGTACCAGTCCACGGGAGACCAGTAGTCCAGGGCCTCCTTGGAAGCCAGGGCCTTGTCGTTGTGGGGGTCCATATAGCGCAGGTAGTACCAGCTGGAACCGGCCCACTGGGGCATGGTGTCGGTTTCACGACGGGCGGGGCCACCGCACTTGGGGCAGGTGGTGTTGACCCAGTCGGTCATCTTGGACAGGGGGGATTCGCCGTCGTCGGTGGGCTCGTAGCTGTCCACGTCGGGGAGCAGCAGGGGCAGCTGATCCTCGGGCAGAGGCTCCCAGCCGCACTTGTCACACCACACCATGGGGATGGGCTCGCCCCAGTACCGCTGGCGGGAGAACACCCAATCCCGGAGCTTGAAGTTGACCTTGGCCTTGCCAATGCCCTTCTCCTCCAGCCACTTGGTGATGGCAGGGATGGCATCCTTGACGGTGAGCCCATTGAGGAAGTCGGAGTTGACCATGATGCCGGTCTCGTCCTTGGCAGTAAAGGCGGCCTGCTGCACGTCCTCGCCGCCAGACACCACCTCGATGATGTCACAGCCAAACTTCTTGGCAAAGGCCCAGTCACGGTCGTCGTGGGCAGGCACAGCCATGATGGCACCAGTGCCGTAGGTGGACAGAACATAGTCAGAGATGAAAATGGGGATCTCTTTGCCGTTGACGGGGTTGATGCCCGCCACGCCGTCCAATTTCACGCCGGTCTTTTCCTTGTTCAGCTCTGCCCGCTCCAAATCGGACTTGGCGGCGGCGGCACGCTGGTAGGCCTCCACCTCGTCGGCGTTGTGCAAAAGCCCCTTCTCCTTCCACTCCGCCACCAGGGCGTGCTCGGGAGCCAGCACCATGTAGGTGGCGCCGAACAGGGTGTCGGGGCGGGTGGTAAAGACCACGATGGGGTCGCCGTTGGTGGAGTGGAAGGTGACCTCGGCGCCGGTGGAGCGTCCAATCCAGTTGCGCTGTTGGGTCTTGACCCGCTCAATGAAGTCCACCTCGTCCAGGTCGTCAATGAGCCGCTGGGCGTACTCGGTAATCTTCAGCATCCACTGGCTCTTCTCCTTGCGGATGACGGGGGAGCCGCAGCGCTCACACACCCCGTCCACCACTTCCTCATTGGCCAGCACGCACTTGCAGGAGGTGCACCAGTTCACTGGCATGGTGGCCTTGTAGGCCAGGCCGTGCTTATACAGCTGGAGGAAAATCCACTGGGTCCACTTGTAGTACTTGGGATCGGTGGTGTCGATGACCCGGTCCCAGTCAAAGCCAAAGCCCAGCATCTTCAACTGCTTGGTGAAGTTCTGGATGTTATCATGGGTTACCTTGGCGGGGTGGATGTGGTTTTGATGGCGTAGTTCTCGGTGGGCAGCCCGACGGCGTCAAAGCACATGGGGAAGAGAACATTGTAGCCGTCCATGCGCTTTTTACGGCAGACAATGTCCATGGCGGTATAGGGCCGGGGATGGCCCACATGCAAACCCTGACCGGAGGGGTAAGGGAACTCCACCAGACCGTAAAACTTCTTCTTGTCGCTGTTGTCGTGGGCGGCATAGACCTTGGCGTCCTCCCACTTTTTCTGCCACTTGGGCTCCAAATTGGCAAAATCGTACTTCAACTTCCACACTTCCATTCAGCAGGAGCTTGCGCCCCCAAGAGTAATATCTGACCTCCCTCAAGGGGAGAATTTTCACAGTCTTTTGATTATACCGTATTTTCCAACTCTTTTCAACTGCTTCTTGCTCTCCCATGGTCTCAAGAACAGCAAATCCCAGCAAGAGCGGCGGTTTCCACCATCTCTTACCGGGATTTTTCTGGCCCATGTCTGTCCCCATGGCAGGGACAGATTTATTCTACGCCACCTCGGTGCTGCTGCATGCGCAGATTGATCTTTTCAATACGCTTTTTGGTAATGAAATACTGGCACAGCCACACCGTTCCATAGGCCAGCAGGAAAATGCCAAAGTAGCTCAACACTCCCATCACATCACGCCCCATCCAGCGCATGAGGTACGCCACCGGAAAGGTGGCCAGAGAGCAAATCACCAGATGGGTGACGGTTTGGCGGGTGATGCTCCAGTCCTCTCTTTCCCAGATGAGAGACGCTCCTCCCCAGGCTGCCCCATACAGCAAGGACACCCCGGTCTGAACCACCACAGCCGTCAGCTCAGAACCAAAATCCTGTACCAGCTGAGGCATGACTGCATAGTAGGTTCCATCTCCAAGGATCAGAGAAATGACAATGGCAATACCATTGGTGATGCCCACGCCCAAAAGTGCCCCCACAAAACTGCGAATCCATATATTTTGTTTCATACTTTTCACCTCATAATCCCAATACTTGTTTGATTTTCCCCACATTTCTCCGGGACACATAAGTGGTGCTCCCGTCCAGGAAGGAAACGCATATGGTGCCTGTATAGCTTAAATCAAACTTTTTCACTTTCTTCAGGTTGATAATTTCCGAGTGAGAAATGCGCACGAAATTTCTTTTATCCAGCCGTTTTTCCACTTCATACAACCGCATTTTTATGACATACTCTCCGTCTGGTGTCACAGCCATCACTTTTCCGTCTGAGGCGTAAACACGAAGAAGCTCTGACTGATCTAGAATCTCGGCTTCCTCTCCGCGAAATCCAGACAGAATCGTCGGTGTCTGCTGGGACAGTTGCTGGACAAGATCATAAATATGCTCATCCACTTGGGCCGTAACCACCACAATGCGGGTCTCTTCACAGCTGGGGTCCAGTTTGATTTCCACCTGCATGTTCCATCACCTCCCTCGTTGAGCCTAGTATAAAGAATTTCCATGCGAATTTCCACCGTTTTCCCACCACTGGTATGTTTCGCTCTATAAGTGGCAGCCTACAGGGGGACTCCGCTCTTTTTCTTCCTCACCCTTCCCACATCTTTGGCATAGGTTGAGTTGTAATTTCTTTGCCGAGGAGGCCTGACCGATGCCAAATATTCAATATTTTCTGGGTGGCAACACCCCTTTGGGATTTTATTCCCTGTACCATCAGCTCTCGGACCCTGACAAATACCGGGCAGTGTACATTCTAAAAGGCGGAGCCGGGTGCGGAAAATCCTCCCTCATGCTCCGGGTGGGCCAGAGGGCCCAGCAGGCCGGATATGAGGTGGTGGAAATCCCCTGCTCCGGTGACCCGGACTCTCTGGATGCGGTGATGCTTCCACAACTGGGGGTCGCCGTTGTGGATGGTACCGCCCCCCATGTGGTAGAGCCCGCCTGTGCCGGGGTGGTGGAGCGGTATGTGGATTTGAGCCACTTCTACGCCTGGGAGGAGCTCCAACCCCTGAAAGAATCCATTCTCGCCGCCACCCATCAATGTTCCGCCTGTTACAAGCGGGTGTACCGCTGTCTGGGGGCTGCCGGGGAGCTGTTGAGCGATGTTCGGGACCGTGTGAGTTCGGATTTTCTCACCCAAAAGCTGGCCCGCCGAGCCCGTGGCATCATCGCCCGGGAGTTGAAACCCACCGCCGCCGCCCCCGGGGAAGAAACTCTGGGCTTTCTCTCTGCCGTGACCCACAAGGGGTGCATCACCCTGTGGGAGACGGTAGAACAGCAGGCCGACCGGGTGTATGAGCTGTGGGACAGCTATGGCCTGGCCCACGATTTGCTGGCCCCCATCCTATCCGCTGGCCTGGCCACCGGCCACCAGGTGGTGGCCTGCCCTGACCCCATGGCCCCCGACCGCCTGGCCCATCTCATCTTCCCCCAGCTGTCTCTGGCCTTTGTCACCTCCAACGCCCATACTCCCTGGCCCCATCACCCCTACCGCCGCCTGCGGCTGGACGCCATGGTGGACCGGGAGGTGTACCGAATCAGCCGCCCCCGGCTGCGCTTTGCCCAAAAGGTGGCCCAGGCTCTGGTGGATCAGGCCATCGACGGCCTGCATCAGGCCAAAGTCACTCACGATGAATTGGAGGGCTTCTACAATCCCCACGTTCACTTTGAAGGGGTGTACCAAATAGCCGACCAACTGGCAGAGGAAATTTTGTCCTTGCCCTAATAAACAAAAATTCGCGCCCTTCGGGGCGCGAATTCGCATTTTCACATCATAGCCAGTCCTGTATCACATCCACCAAGGTGCAGGGGGTCACCTGGTGGTCAATTAAAGTGCGAGCCAACTGATAGATCACAGTGGAGTAGGTGGTCACATGGGGCACCACAGCGATCTGCCCCGTCTCCGGCTCCTCGATCTTCACACCGTAGCTCTCCCCGGAGTAGCCCTCCAGTTCCAGCTGCTCCAATAGGATGTAATAGCGGAAGCTACGCTCCACCCCTGCCTCGTCTTGCAGGTTTAAGGTTTCCAAAAATAACTCGCGGGTGTCCAAAGTTTCCTCTCCTTTCCTATTCCTGAATGACAGTATAAGGGAGAAACAGTCAAATGCAAGAAAAATCGTTCGTGAATTTCGACACGTTTCGACAATTCCACAAGATATGGGGGAACCCAACGGGGATACAAGCCAGAACTCCGGATGCTCCAAAAAACAAGATTATTTTTCTACATTTTGCACAAGGATTGTGGAAGTCTCAACCATCCTTGGAAATATCCAGGCTGGCCTTGGCGTTTAAATCCCAGCCAGCCACATGGCCCGCCAGGGATTCGTAATATCCCTGACATCCAATCATCGCCGCATTATCTCCACACAGAGACAGGGGCGGCAGCCACAGTTTGGCCCCCACCCGGTCACAGTCCCGCTGCAAATCTGCACGGATGCGGCTGTTGGCAGCCACGCCGCCGGCCACGGCAATTTTGTTGTAGCCCAGCATCTCGTTGGCCTGCATGGTTCGGGGCACCAGGGTATCCGACACCGCCGCGGCAAAGGAGGCCGCCAAGTCATGGAGGTTTAGTTCCTCCCCCTTCTGTTGGGCGTTGTGCACAGTGTTGAGTACCGCGGTCTTCAGCCCCGAAAAGGACATGTCCAGCGGGTGATCCGCCACATGGGCCCGGGGGAAGGTGTAGGCCTTGTCGTTGCCTCCCTGGGCCATCTTATCCATGGGTCCGCCGCCTGGGTAGCCCAGACCCAGTACCCGGGCGATTTTATCAAAGCACTCCCCGGAAGCATCGTCCCGGGTGCCGCCCAGCACCTCAAAGTGGGTGTAATCCTTCACATCCACCAGAGCCGTGGTGCCGCCGGAGACGCACAGGCACAAAAAGGGCGGCTCCAGGTCGGCGTGGGCGATGTAGTTGGCGGCAATGTGGCCCCGCACATGGTGCACCGGAATAAGGGGAACCCCCAGGCCGTAGGCCACCGACTTGGCAAAGGATACCCCCACCAGCAAGGCCCCAATGAGGCCGGGGGCATAGGTCACCGCCACCGCGTCAATCTCCGACTTCTCCACCCCTGCCTGACGCAGAGCCTCGTCGGCCAGGCCGGAAATGGCCTCCACATGCTTGCGGGAGGCAATCTCCGGCACCACACCGCCGTAAATGGCGTGCATATCCGCCGAGGAGGCAATCACCGAGGACAAAATAGTGCGGCCATCCTCCACCACCGCGGCGGCGGTCTCGTCACAGGAGGATTCAAAGGCTAGAATTTTCATACAATCACCTTTCTCTCATATTCCAAGGGGTCAAACTCCTCTATCCAGGCGGAGGCGGGATGAATTTCCTCGCCGGGGCTCAGAGGCAGCTGTATGTATTGCTGCATGTGCTGGGGGGAGAAATAATCGGCATAGACGCTGCGGTGCAGGGCCTGCACCACCCGGTCATCTGGCTCCGGGCCGCAGTACAGGCACTTGAAATGCACCCCAAACAGGGCACACTCATAATCCAGTACTCGAAACCCGTTGCGTTCATAGAAGCCGATACGGCGGCGGCGCAGTTCATTCTCCGCCTCATCGTCACTGGTGGGGGCCTCTGCTTCGCCGAAAAGCTGCCCGTACCGCTGCACCAGCATGGGCAGAATCCGGGCACCCAGGCCGCCGCTGCGCTTCCCCCGCAGTACCCCCAGGTACTCCAACAGCGCACCTTTCCGGGACTTGGGCAGCCACATCATGGCATAGCCCACCGTCTCCCCGTCCTCCACCACCACCAAGGGGTCATACTGTCCCATCTCCAGAAGGCGCAGCATGGCCCCCAGGGGTTTGAGCTCGCTGGGAGGAAAATCATACACCATCTCTTTCCGGTACAGGTCAGCCAGTTGTTGTTCATTGAGTCGGTTTAGTTCCATGTTCAAACTCCAGTGTCATCAAAATGGCATCCTCTTTGGGATCGTCGTAATAGTCTCTCCGCCGCCCCACCTGGGCAAAGCCATGCTTCATGTAAAGGGCAATGGCGGGGGCGTTGGAGGCCCGTACCTCCAGGGTCAAAAAGGCCAGGTTGGCCTGTCCATAGCGCACAAAGGCGGAGATCAATTCATCGGCAATCCCCTGACGGCGGACATTGGCGGCCACCGCCACGTTGTTGATATACCCCTCATCCAGCACTGTCTGCAATCCCGCATAGCCCAGCACCACGCCGTCTTCCCGCAGGGCCACAATGATGACGGCGGCCTCGTTCCACAGCTCCTGACGAAGCATGTCCTCCGTCCAGGGATGGGAGAAGCAGCCCCGCTCCAGAGCCGCAATCTGGGGGATAAGCTCGGCGGTCATGGGGGTCAGTGTATACTTCACAGCCTGTCGCTCCTTTTCTCGTTTAGTGGGCTTCGGCCCAGGTCTGTCCCACCTTGGCCTCGGCCATAAGGGGAACCGACAGCTGGGCTACCCCCTCCATCTCTTGGGTGAGCAGCTGGGCCACCTGTTGCGCCTCCGCTTGGGGGCACTCTACAATGAGTTCATCGTGGACTTGCAGCACCAGCTGGGCCTCTAGGCCCTCTCTCTCCAGCCGCTGTTCCACCCGGATCATGGCCAGCTTGATGATGTCGGCGGCGGTGCCCTGGATGGGCATGTTCAGGGCCACCCGCTCCCCAAAGCTACGGGTGTTGAAGTTGGAACTTTTCAGTTCGGGCAGCCAGCGGCGGCGGCCATAGAGGGTAGACACATACCCCTGGCTCTTTCCCTGCTCCACCACCCCGTCCATATAGGCCCGCACCCCGGCGTAGTGCTCAAAATACTTCTCCATATAGCTCTTGGCCTGGGCCACCGACACATGGATGTCCTGGGACAGGGAGAAGGGGGAGATTCCGTAGACGATGCCAAAATTCACCGCCTTGGCCGCCCGGCGCATATCCGAGGTCACCCGATCCTGGGACACCCCAAAGACCTGGGAGGCAGTGACGGTGTGGATGTCCACCCCGTCCCGGAAGGCCTGGATCATGGCCTCGTCCCCGGACATGTGGGCCAGCAGCCGCAGTTCAATCTGGGAGTAGTCGGCATCCACCAGCACCCACCCGGGCCGGGCCACAAACATGGTGCGCATTTCTGCCCCCAGGGCGGTGCGCACAGGGATGTTTTGCAAATTTGGCTCGGTGGAGGACAGCCGCCCGGTGGCGGTGACGGTGTTTTGGAAGCTGGTGTGAATGCGCCCATCGGGGGCAATGACCTTGCTCAAGCCCTCCACATAGGTGGAGTTAAGCTTGGTCAGCTGCCGATACTCCAGCACCAAAGAGACAATGGGGTGCTGGTATTGCAGCTTCTCCAGCACCTCGGCGTTGGTGGAGTACCCGGTCTTGGTCTTTTTGATGGGGGGCAGCCCCAGCTTTTCAAAGAGAATGTGGCCCAACTGCTTGGGGGAAAGGATGTTAAACTCCTCCCCGGCCTGGGCATAAATTTCCTTCTGAGTGTCGGCAATGCGCCCGGTGAGCATCTGGCCGAACCGGCTCAGGGCCCCCTTGTCCACCAGCACACCCCGCCGCTCCATGTTTGCCAGCACAGAACACAGGGGCAGCTCCATGTCCTCCAGCAGCTCCGTCATGCCCAGTTCCTCCAACCGACGGCTCAGCACTTGATGCAGGGCCCCGATGAGGGCGTTGTCCTCATACCAGGCGGTTTGCGCCTTCATCTGGTCGGACAAAGCGCCAAAAGCCTCCTCGTCCCGCCAGGGGCGGCTCTCCTCCAGTTCCCGCTTCAGGTACTGCATGGACAGCTTGGACAACTCATAGCTGCCGGCGGTGGGGTCCAGCAAATAGGCTGCCAGCTGGGTGTCAAAGACAAAGCCCTGGGCCTGGACTCCCTCCTCCAGCAGCCGCTCACACAGTTCCTTCACCCCGTGGGCTACTTTCTTTACCCCAGGGCCAAAGAGTTGGGCCAGGAACCCGTGGTAATCCCCCTGGTAGCGGCTGCTGCGCACGTCGTACAGCCACCCTCGCTCCCCCTCGTGCAGGCTCACCGTTACCCCGTCCAGGTTGGGCAGGGGGAGCACCACCACGAAGTCGGCCTTTTCCCACTGGGGCAGCACCTGGGCCAGCTGCGCTTCCCCCGTAAGGTCCACCACATCCACCTGGAACTTGGGGGGTTCTTCCACAATTTCAGGGGAGGGTGTGGAAGTGGGACGCACCCCCAGCTTGTCAATGAGCTTGGAAAACTCCAGTTCTAAGAGCAGCTGGTACAGCTGATCGTTGTGGAAGGGCTGGCGCAGGGTGTCCTGGGGGTGGAAGTCCATGGGAGCCTCACAGTGGATGGTGGCCAGGTCATAGCTCATCCGGGCATCTCCCTCCCCCTCCACCAGCTTCTTCCGGGCGGCGGGCTTGACCTCCACCGTATCCAGGTTGGCATACAGGTCATCAATGGACGGGTACTGGGCCAGCAGGGCCATGGCGGTTTTCTCCCCAATCCCCTTTACTCCGGGGATGTTGTCCGACGTGTCCCCCATGAGGGCCTTCAAGTCAATGATATGGATGGGGTCAAAGCCGTACTCCTCCCGGAACGCCTCCGGGGTCATGTTGCGGGTGGTGGTGCGGCCCATGCGGGTGGACACCAATTTCACGGTGGTGGAATCGGTGATGAGCTGCAAGGAGTCCTTGTCACCGGTGACCACCACGGTCTGGCCCCCGTCCTCCCCGTTGATTCGGGCCATGGTGCCCAGCAAGTCGTCAGCCTCCCAGCCCTCCAGCTCGTAGCGGCGGATGTTCATGGCGTCCAGCAGCCGCTTGAGCACCGGCATCTGCACCGCCAATTCCTCCGGCATCCCCTTCCGCTGGGCCTTGTACCCCTCATAGGCCAGGTGGCGGAAGGTGGGGGCCTTCAGGTCAAAGGCCACCGCCAACCCCTCCGGCTTCTCCTCCTCCAGCAGCTTGAGCAGAATGTTGACAAAGCCAAAAATGGCGTTGGTGGGCAGACCCTCCCGGGTGGACAAATTCTGACTGACCCCGTAAAAGGCCCGGTTGACGATGGAGTTTCCGTCGATGACCATGAGCTTCATAATGTGGCTCTCCTTCCCTGGTTTGGGGTGTAATACTAAAAGCTGATTATATCATTCTTCCCCATTTAAGACAATCCCCAGCCCAATGTTCAACTTTTACTTCCCGTATTTGTCATGGGCGGCCCACGCCGCCGCACTGGGAAGCCAGCGTGGCGGCGTGCGACGGATTTTTACTTTGAGTCGTCTGTCTCTTCTGGGGTTTCGCTCTGGTTTTGGAACAGCTGGGTCTGCTCTGGCGTGGTGGTACTTTTGGCGGTCTTGACCCCCATCAGAGCCATCAACACCACCGACACCAGAGACAGCGCACCGCCGGAAATGGTGGCCACGGTGCTCTCCTGGAAGCCCAGGGCCACCGCGATTCCAGCCGCCAGGCCCACCAGGGCCACCCAGAACTTTTTGTCACTGAGCACGGCTTTGAGACCTTTCATGGTATTTCCTCCTCCAAAAGACTGGGAGCATGGGGTTCCCCATGGCTCCTACGCCACATGTATGCCAAAATCCAGTCTTTTGCCCCAGCCGCTGGCGCAAATCGGCACTTTCTCTGTTGCCCTTTTCCCCCATCGGTGGTATAATCACACCACAATCATACACAATGGGGTTGTTTTGCCGAACTTCCCCAATTTTATCATATGGAGGTTGTTCCATTGTCACTTTACGAAGCCGAGATCAACCGGCGGCGCACGTTCGCCATCATCAGCCACCCGGATGCCGGTAAAACCACCCTCACCGAGAAGTTTCTTCTCTACGGAGGCGCCATTGCCCAGGCCGGCGTGGTCAAGGGCAAGAAAAACGCCCGTGCCGCCACCTCCGACTGGATGGAGATTGAGAAGCAGCGCGGTATTTCCGTCACCTCTTCCGTGATGCAGTTCCAGTATGAGGGGTTCTGCATCAACATTCTGGACACCCCGGGCCACCAGGACTTCTCTGAGGACACCTACCGCACTCTCATGGCCGCCGACTCAGCGGTGATGGTCATTGACGCGGCCAAGGGCGTAGAGGCCCAGACCCGGAAGCTGTTCAAGGTCTGCGCCATGCGGGACATCCCCATCTTCACCTTTATCAACAAGATGGACCGAGAGGCACAGGACCCCTTTGAGCTGTGCCAAGAGTTGGAGAAGGAACTGGGCATTGACACCTACGCCGTCAACTGGCCCATCGGCTGCGGCAAGGAGTTCCAGGGCGTGTATGACCGCCAGCGCAAGAAGATCATCCACTTCACCTCCAACACCAACGCCCGTGCCGCCATTGCCACCGAGGTGGATTTGAATGATCCTGAGCTGGCCAATCTCGTCGGTGAGAAGTTCTATTCTCAGCTGGTGGATGAAATTGAGCTGCTGGACGGGGCCTCCTGTGAGTTTGACATGGACCGCGTCCGCCACGGCAAGCTCTCCCCTGTGTTCTTCGGCTCCGCCCTGACCAACTTCGGCGTGGAGCCCTTCCTGGAGGACTTTTTGCGTATGACCACCGCCCCCCTGCCCCGTATGGCTGGGGATGAGCTCATCGACTCCTTTGATGACGACTTTTCTGCCTTCGTCTTTAAGATTCAGGCCAACATGAACAAAGCGCACCGAGACCGCATTGCCTTTATGCGCATTGTCTCGGGCAAGTTCCAGGCGGACAAAGAGGTGTACCATGTCCAGGGCGGCAAGAAAATCAAGCTCTCCCGCCCCCAGCAGCTCATGGCCGCCGAGCGGGAAATCATTGAGGAGGCCTACGCCGGGGACATCATCGGCGTGTTTGACCCGGGTATCTTCTCCATTGGCGATACCCTGTGCACTCCCTCCCACAAGTTCCAATTTGACCCCATCCCCACCTTTGCCCCCGAGCACTTCAAGCGGGTGCGCCCCATGGACACCATGAAGCGCAAACAGTTTCTCAAGGGCATGGAGCAAATTGCCCAAGAAGGTGCCATTCAGATTTTCAAGACCCCCTACTCCGGCATGGAGGAGGTCATTGTGGGCGTGGTGGGTACCCTGCAATTTGATGTGCTGGAGTACCGCCTGCGCGGCGAGTACGGGGTGGACCTGTATGTGGAGGGCCTGCCCTACCAGTTCCTGCGCTGGATTGAGCATGAGGGAGACGAACCCCTGCGCGCCGATGATCTGGTGTTGCCCAACGATGCCATGTTGGTGGAGGACTACAAAGGCAATCAACTCCTTCTCTTCGCCTCCGGTTGGTCCATCAACTGGACCGCCGAACGCAACAAGCAGCTGACCCTGTTGGAGTTTGGAGGCGCCCGCTTCTAAGTAAGGAGGTATTGACCGTGGACAACATGTATCAGAATATCATTCCCTCCAACCAGCGCAAGGCCCCCCGGGGCCGCCGGACGTTGGGCATTCTGCTGGGAATCGTGCTGTTGGTGGCGCTCATCTGTCTGTTTCCCTTGGTGCGCATCATGATCCATCAAAATGATTACAAGCAGTTTGTCTCCGCCCTGTCCACGGCCACCTATCGCACATCTACCACCGGTGTCCCCACCGCAGAGATGGACGGAACCACCATATCCATCCAGAAAGACAACGTCTACGGCCTCTATGGGGTCATTGTCAAGCAGGGCCCCTGCTACATTGCCAACGAGCAGCCTCAGCGGGAACCGGATGTGCATCTGACCTATGGCATCTTTGGTACCATGGATTTATGGGATGTCCCCTTAGAAAATGATCCCAACGGCTTTACCTCCGGGGTGTACATTCAGTTCACCTCCACCACCGAGGAAAAGCTGAACTTCTCCTATATCATGGTAGGCAAGCCTCTGCGGGATATTATGTCCCTCTATCTCTCTCCGGAACTCAATTCCATCGTGGAATAACCAACCCATTCAAATGCCCACCCGCGGCTTGGCCGAGGGTGGGCATTTCCTGGTTTCTAGGTCTCCTCCGGGTCAATCCAGGCACAGCTGCGGCCCACGGCCTTGTGCCAGCCCCGCAGCAGTTTTTGCCGTGTCTGGTCGTCCATGTTGGGGGTATACAGGCGATCCAGGGTCCACTGGGCCTTGATTTCCTCCAAGTCCTTCCAGAATCCCGTGGCCAGCCCCGCCAGATAGGCCGCACCCAAAGCGGTGGGCTCCCGGATCATGGGGCGGCGCACCTGCTTACCCAAAATGTCCGCCTGGAACTGCATGAGGAACTTATCTCTGGACGCTCCTCCGTCAACACACAGCTCCGTGAGGTGGATTCCGGTGTCCTTTTCCATGGCCTCCACCAGATCATAACTCTGGTAGGCAATAGACTCCTGGGCGGCCCGGATGATATGCTCCCGGGTGGTGCCCCGGGTGATGCCGATGAGGCAGCCACGGGCGTACATGTCCCAGTAGGGTGCCCCCAAGCCGGTGAAGGCAGGCACCAGATATACCCCGCCGGTGTCAGGCACCTTCTGGGCATAGTACTCCGCATCCCGGGACTCATTGAAAAAGCGCAGCTCATCCCGCACCCACTGGATCACCGCTCCCCCCACAAACACGCTGCCCTCCAGGGCATACTGCACCTTGCCGTTTAACCCGATGGCAATGGTGGTAATGAGCCCATTTTGACTGCGGTAGAGCTTGTCTCCGGTGTTCATCAGCAAAAAACAGCCGGTTCCGTAGGTATTTTTCGCCTTTCCCGGCTCAAAGCAGGTCTGACCGAAGAGGGCGGCCTGCTGATCCCCGGCAATGCCAGCAATGGGCACTTCCACCCCTTGGAGGTTCACATAACCGTAGATTTCGCTGGAGTTGCACACCCGGGGCAGCATGTTCATGGGAATACCCAGTTTCTCGCAGATGTAGGAATCCCACTGGAGATCCTTGATGTTGTAGAGCATGGTGCGGCTGGCGTTGGTGTAGTCGGTGACATGCACCCTGCCTCCGGTGAGTTTCCACAAAAGCCAGGTATCCACGGTGCCGAAGAGCAGCTTTCCCTGCTCAGCCAATTCCCGCGCCCCCTCCACATGATCCAAAATCCACTGGATCTTGGTGGCGGAGAAATAGGCGTCAATGAGCAAGCCCGTGTTCTCCTTCACATATTCGGTAAATTCCTCGTCTTTTTTCAACTCCTCGCACAGCGAGGCTGTGCGCCGACACTGCCACACGATGGCGTTGTAGATGGGCCGTCCGGTGTCCTTATCCCACACAATGGCCGTCTCCCGCTGGTTGGTGATGCCGATGGCGGCAATGTCCGCAGGGTCAATGCTGTTGGCGGCCAGAGACTCCACCAGCACCCCGTACTGGCTGGAGTAAATCTCCATGGGGTCGTGTTCCACCCAGCCAGGATGCGGGTAGTGTTGATCAAACTCCCGCTGCTCCAAAGCGATGATGTTCTGCTGCCGATCAAAGATGATGCAGCGGCTGCTGGTGGTGCCCTGATCCAGGGCAATCACATATTGTTTCATTTCCACGCGCCTCCTGTATCTGGTTTCACATTTCCCATACGGCCTGACAGGTGGTGGACACCGCTACGGCTCCCGCCTTGATGGCATCCAGCACCTCCTCTTTGTACTTGATCAGTCCTCCTGCAATGACGGGAATCTGGGCCTGCCGGGTGATCTCTGTAATCACCCGGGGCATAATTCCCGGTAAAATCTCAATGAAGTCCGGCTTTCCCACGGAAACCTGCCCGTGCAAGCTGGTGATGGACATGGAATCCAGGATGAACGCCCGCTGCACCGTGGTCAGCCCCAAGTGCCGGGCCCGGCGCACCTGGGTGGGGCGGGTGCTGATGATGCCGTGGGGGTGGCACAACTGCACCAGGGCATCCACTGCAATCTCCCGGTTGCTCAGTCCCTCCACCAAATCCATGTGAACCAGGACGGTCTTTCCCGCATCCTTCACCCGCTGTACCTGCTGGGTCACGTTCAAAATGGTACTGGAGAGGAGAAAGACTACCTCACAGTCCGACCGCAACGCTGCGGCCAGGGCCTGCTCCTCTTTCACCGCCGCAATCACCGGGTTTTCCATCAACTGCTCTTTGATCTGGTGCATGCTGTTCTCTCCTCTTTCCTCCAGGGACAAACAAAAAAGAGCACAACAAGCGAACACACCTCGCCCGTCCTGCTCCTCATCTCATCTAGACACGCTCCATTATGCCAGATTTTGTGCACATTGTAAAGTGGCGCAAATATCGCCCTCCTATTTTCGGCAATCTGCCACAATTTCATTCTCTATTTCCAGCACTATGCACACCCACTTTTTCGGGGTGTCCCTTGCATTCTTTGCCTGGGGGTGCTATCATAAGGGAGGAAAAGTTCCATATTCTGCTGAGAGTTTGAGAGCAACGCAGACAGAGGGCCGCTGATTTCAGGGGTCACTGTTGGGTTGCTCTTTTTGTTTGGAAAGGAGGCCATTTCATGTATGATGTGATTGTGCTGGGCTGCGGTGTGGTGGGGGCCGCCACCGCATACCAGCTCTCCCGCTATCCCCTGAAGGTGGCGGTGCTGGAGGCCCAAAACGATGTGGCGGGCGGCACCACAAAGGCCAACAGCGCCATCATCCATGCCGGATATGATCCAGAGCCGGGCACCCTCATGGCAAAGCTCAACGTGGAGGGCAACCGCATGGCTGCGGACATCTGCCGCAAGCTGCATGTGCCCTTTGCCCAGGTGGGCAGCCTGGTGTTGGCTTTTGACGACGGAGATCTTGCCACCCTGCACACCCTCTATGACCGTGGCATAAAAAACGGGGTACCGGGACTGGAGCTCTGGGACGCCCAGCAAGTCCATCAAAAGGAGCCCCACCTGAGCGATGCGGTGGTGGGCGCCCTGTACGCCCCCACTGCAGGCATCGTAGACCCCTGGCAGTACGCCCTGGCCATGGCGGAGGTGGCGGTGACCAACGGGGTGGAGCTGCACCGCTGCGCCCCTGCCACTGCCATCACCCCCGTGGAGGGGGGCTACGCTGTCACCACCCCCAAGGGGGTGTTTGAGGGTCGCTACCTCTTCAACGCCACTGGGGTGTTTGCCGACCAGGTGCACGGGCTGTTGGAAGAACCAGACTATCGCATCACCCCCAACCGGGGCGAATACTACCTGATGGACAAGAGCCAGCATGAGCAAGTGTCCCATGTGGTCTTCCAGTGCCCCAACGAAAACGGCAAGGGGGTTCTGGTCGCTCCCACCATCCATGGCAACCTCATTGTCGGCCCCAACGCCCAGCCGGTGGAGGATCGGCGGAACCTGGGCAACACCGCCGAGGGTCTGGACTTCGTGCGGGCCCATGCCACACGCTCGGTACCCGGGCTGAACTTCCGGGAAAACATCCGCAACTTTGCCGGACTGCGGGCCAACTCCACCCGCTCCGACTTCATCTTAGAGGAGAGTGCCAACCACCCCGGCTTCTTTGATCTGGCAGGCATCAAGTCCCCCGGTCTGGCCAGTGCCGCCGCCATTGGCAAGTGGGCCTGTGAGCGCATGCTGGAACAAGAGCCTGGGCTGGAAGCCAAGGAGGACTTTGTGGAGGAACGGCCCCATGTGGTATTCCACACGTTGTCCCCCCAGGAGAAAAACGCCCTCATCGCCCAAGATCCCCGGTATGGCCGGGTGATCTGCCGGTGTGAAACCGTCACCGAGGGGGAGATTGTGGCCGCTCTCCACGCCCCCATTCCTCCCTACACCATCAACGGGGTGAAGCGGCGGTGCAATGCGGGGATGGGCCGGTGTCAGGGGGGCTTCTGCGGCCCTCGGGTGCAGGACATCATCGCCCGGGAATTGGGGATAGACCCCTGTGAGGTGCTCATGGACCAGGAGGGCACCTATGTGCTCACCGGAGAAACCAAAACCCAAGGAGGGGACGCTCATGTATGAACTCATTGTCATCGGCGGTGGCCCCGCCGGTCTGGCAGCGGCCTGTGAGGCCTGGGACAAGGGCCTGCGCCGTATTTTGATTTTGGAACGCGACCAGGAGCTGGGGGGCATCCTCAACCAGTGCATCCACAATGGCTTCGGGCTCCACCACTTCAAAGAAGAGCTCACCGGGCCGGAGTACGCCGGACGATTCATCCACCAGCTGGAGCAGACCGGGGTGGAGGTACAGCTGGACACCATGGTGCTCCAGCTTCTCCCCGGCTCTCCCCATCAAGTCCACTGCGTCAGTGCCCAGCAAGGGTATCAAATTTTGGAGACCCAGGCGGTGGTGCTGGCTATGGGCTGCCGGGAGCGCACCCGGGGCGCCATTTCCATCCCCGGCGAGCGTCCGGCGGGCATATTTACCGCCGGAGCCGCCCAGCGGTATCTGAACATGGAGGGGTACATGGTGGGTCGCCGGGTGGTGATCCTGGGCAGCGGCGACATAGGCCTCATTATGGCCCGGCGCATGACTCTGGAGGGGGCCAAGGTGCTGGCCTGCGTGGAGCTGATGCCCTACTCGGGAGGACTGACCCGCAACATCGTGCAGTGCCTGGAGGACTATGACATTCCTCTCTACCTCAGCCATACCGTCACCGACATTAAGGGCCACAACCGGGTGGAGCAGGTCACCGTGAGCCAGGTGGATGAACACCGCCGCCCCATCCCCGGCACCGAGATGATCTTTGACTGCGACACCCTGCTTTTGAGCGTGGGACTTATTCCGGAAAATGAGCTCACCCGCCAAGCCCAGATTCCCATGGACCGGCGCACCAATGGGGCCGTGGTCTATGAGAACATGGAGACCCAAATTCCCGGCATCTTCGCCTGTGGCAACGTGCTCCACGTCCACGACCTGGTGGACTACGTCACCGCTGAGAGCCAGCGGGCGGGGGCTGCCGCTGCCGCCTACGTCCAGGGGACGGAGAAGGCCTCCACCTCCCTCCCCCTCACCAACGGCCCCGGCGTGGGGTACACCGTGCCGCAAAACATTCATCTGGATACGGACAAGGCCCAGGTGTTCTTCCGGGTGAGCCAGGTGTTCCACAAAAGCTGCATTGTGGTGCGGGATGAAGCGGGTAACCAGATCGCCCAGTTCCCCCGGGAGCACATGGCCCCGGGCGAAATGGAACAAATTTCCCTGCCCAAGGTGCTGCTGGAGCGGGCCGTGGGCGGACTCACCATCGCTGCCGAGGAGGTGGAGGAAGGATGAAGAACCTGATTTGTATTGTCTGCCCCAAGGGCTGCCACCTCCAGGTGGACGAGGAGCACGGCTACGCCGTCACCGGCAATAGCTGCCCCCGAGGGGCGGAATATGGAAAAAACGAACTGCTCCACCCCACCCGGGTCCTCACCAGCACCGTGCGGGTGGAAGGGGGTCTGCACCGCCGTCTGCCGGTGAAAACCACCGCCCCCATCCCCAAAGAACTTCTGTTCCAGGCCATGGAGGCACTCAACGGCGTTTGCCTCACCGCCCCCGTCACCGTAGGACAGGTGGTGATCGCCAATCTGCTGGACACCGGGGTGGATGTGGTGGCCACTCGGGATATGAAGTGATATTCTCTCCCAAGGAGACGCGCTCCGCTGGGGTGACTTTCTCCCCAGTTCAGAAAGTCACCCTGCGGATCAAACCCCAACGGGCAAGTCTGTATCTGGGTAACACAAGAAGCCTTTCCTTTTTATAGAAGAAGAATCAGACCCAGAGAACGCCGTAGCGTTCTCTGGGTCTGATTCTTTTTGCTCTCTTACACCGATTCGTGGAAGGTCCGCTTGATGACCTCCAGCTGCTGCTCCCGGCTCAGGCGGTTGAAGTTCACCGCATAGCCGGAGACACGGATGGTAAGGGTGGGATACTGCTCGGGGTGCTCCATGGCATCCATAAGCACCTGGCGGTCCAGCACGTTGACGTTCAGGTGGTGGGCACCCTGGACAAAGTAGCCGTCCAGAAGAGACACCAGGTTGGTGGTGCGCTCCTCGGGGCTCTTCCCCAAGGCGTTGGGTACAATGGAGAAGGTATTGGACACGCCGTCCTGGCACACGCCCCGGTAGGGGATCTTGGCCACGGAGTTGAGGCTGGCCAAAGCTCCGTTTTCATCCCGTCCGTGCATGGGGTTGGCACCGGGGGCGAAGGGCTCGCCGGCCTTGCGGCCGTCGGGGGTTGAGCCGGTCTTCTTGCCGTACATCACGTTGCTGGTGATGGTCAGGGCGGACAGGGTATGGATGGCGTTGCGGTACAGGGGGTGCTTCTTGAGCTCAGCGGAGAAGTAAGAGGCGATCTCCACAGCGATGTCGTCCACCCGTTCGTCGTCGTTGCCGTACTTGGGGAACTCGCCCTCCACGGCAAAGTCCACGGCAATGCCCTCCTCGTTGCGGATGGGGCGCACCTTGGCAAACTTGATGGCGGACAGGGAGTCGGCAGCGATGGACAGACCAGCCACACCGAAGGCAGCCAGACGCTCCACCAAGGTGTCGTGAAGGGCCATCTGGCTGGCCTCGTAGGCGTACTTGTCGTGCATGTAGTGGATGATGTTGATGGTGTCCACATACAGCTCCGCCACATAGGAGAGCACCTTTTTGTAGTTGCCCAACACCTTGGAGTAGTCCAGCACCTCGTCCTCGTCCCGCTGGATGCCCGGCACTACCTGGATGAACTTCTTCTCATCCACACCGCCATTGATGGCGTACAGCAGGCTCTTGGCCAGGTTGGCACGGGCGCCGAAGAATTGCATCTGCTTGCCCACCGCCATGGCGGACACACAGCAGGAGATGCAGTAGTCGTCCCCGTACAGGGGGCGCATCACGTCGTCGTTCTCGTACTGGATGGAGTCGGTGCCAATGCTCATCTTGGCGCAGTACTCCTTCCAGCCCTGGGGCAGGTTCTGAGCCCACAGCACCGTGAGGTTGGGCTCTGGGGCAGTGCCCAGGTTGGTGAGCGTGTGCAGGTAGCGGAAGCTGGTTTTGGTCACCAGGGGACGGCCGTCAATGCCCATGCCGCCCAGAGACTCGGTGACCCAGGTGGGGTCGCCGCCGAACAGCTCGTTGTATTCGGGGGTGCGCAGGTGGCGCACCAGGCGCAGCTTGATGATGAACTGGTCGATGAGCTCCTGGGCTCCCTGCTCATCCAACAAGCCCCGGTCCAGATCTCGCTGGATGTAGATGTCCAAGAAGGTGGAGGTGCGGCCCAGGGAGGTGGCAGCACCATTGTTCTCCTTGATCCCGGCCAGGTAGGCCAGGTACAGGTTCTGTACCGCCTCATGGGCGTTCTCGGCGGGGCGGGTCACATCACAGCCGTAGCGGCTGGCCATGTGGGTGAACTCCTTGAGGGCCCGGATCTGGGTGCTTACTTCCTCCCGCAGGCGGATACGCTCCTCGGTCATGGGGCCGTCCAGATCATCCAGATCCTTCTGCTTCTCCTCAATGAGGAAATCGGTGCCGTACAGGGGCACCCGGCGGTAGTCGCCCACCAGGCGGCCACGTCCGTAGGCGTCGGGCAGACCAGTGAGCAGGCCGGCGGTACGGGCCAGACGGGTGCGCTTGGGATAGGCGTCAAACACGCCCTCGTTGTGGGTCTTGCGGTAGAGGCTGAAGTGCCGCTTGATCTCCGGGTCCAGTTCGTAGCCGTACTCGTGGAGGGCGGACTCAGCCATGCGCATGCCGCCGTACAGATTGACGATACGCTTGAGGGGGGCATCGGTTTGCAGACCCACGATGACCTCATTCTCCTGGTCAATATAGCCGGGCTCGAAGTTGTCAATGCCGGACACCACATGGGTCTCCACATCCATAATGCCCTTTTTCAGTTCCTCGATAATGAGAGCGTGGGCCCTCTCCCACACCTTGGCGGTACGGGGAGAGATGGGGGCCAGGAAGCTGTCATCTCCGGTGTAGGGGGTATAATTCTTCTGAATAAAGTTGCGCACATTCACCAGGTGACGCCATTCGCCGGTGTGAAAGCCCTCCCAGGCGGTGCAGTTGACATCAATGCTCATTGGATGGTACCTCCTTCATCAATATGGGGAAACACTTCATCAAATTTCTTCTGCCATCCGGCCAAGGCCTCCTTGGCCAGGGGCTCTACCCCTTCCAGGGGATAGGGGAGTCCTAACGTGTGGTACTTGTGTACGCCTAAGGTGTGATAGGGCAACAGCTCGACCCGGCGCACGTTCTTTAAGGTGGAGACAAACTCCAGCAGCCCCTGCAAGTGCTCGTCCCCATCGGTGAGCCCCGGCACCACCACATGGCGAATCCACATGGGGACCTCCAAGGCCTGCACCGCAGCCAAAAACCTCTGCCAATCCTGGGTGTCCCGTCCGGTGACGGCCTGGAACCCCTGTGGCGTGTAGTGCTTGATGTCCAGCAGCACCAGGTCGGTGTGGGCCAGAATTTCTTCGTAGTCCCCCAACCCGCACCCGGCGGTGTCCAGACACGTGTGGATGCCCTCCCGGTGGCACTGCTTCATGGTCTCCACCAAAAACTCCGGCTGCAAAAGCGGCTCGCCGCCGGAAAAGGTGACCCCGCCGGTGGCCCCGTAATAGGGCTTGAAGCGACGCAGCCGTTTCACCAGTTCCTCTGGTGTTATTTCCTTGGCAGACGCTGCTCCACAGGACCAGGTATCCGGGTTGTGGCAGTACTGACAGCGCAGCTGGCAGCCCTGAAGAAAAACTACAGTTCGGATGCCAGGTCCGTCCACCAGCCCCATACTCTCGATGGAATGGATGTGTCCAATCATGGGAAACCCCCTTCTTTTTCCAGTTTCAGGATAAAGAAAAAGACCGACGCACTGAGCCCTTTTCTGCCCAGACGGTCGGCCGGCTTCACGATCACACTCCACGTGGTTCATTCCACTGATTCCGTCAGTCGTATGATCACCTTGGTCACAGACTACTATATCTTGTGCCATTTGTCAAGAACTATTTCTATTTTCCACAAATTACCCATTTCTGTTTAAGAACACGTTAAGGACATTTATCGAAGTTGTAAATTTTGCGAATATTTGTTGAATTTCTTCCCAAGTTCGTTGCCATAATCCAAAACCCATACTATAATGTGGCATACCAACGACGAGGAGGACACCATTGTGGGAAAATCATATAAACAGACCTCTTCCAGACATCGGCTGGAGTCCTGGGTCAACCTTCTGGCTCTGCTTGTATTCATCGTCCTGGCCATCTGTTTTGTGGCCAGCGCTATTTCTACCCAACTGCTCACACCGGTTTTGGTTGCCGTTCTGGTTGCCGTAGTCGTGCTGCTGCTGGTGGGGGTGTTTCTGCTGCGGCACAGCCGCCGCTCCGGCGTGCGTGCTGTGGGCTCGGTGCTGGCCATGGTCTGCTGCCTGGCCTTTGCCGTGGGCATTGGCTACATCCGTGTGGGTCTGGATACCTTAGACCGCATCACCACCCCCAGTGCTCAGACCACGACCATGACCGTCTACGCCAGAGGCGGAGACAGCCGTGGACTGGAGCAGCTGTTGTCTGGGCCGCTGGGCGTGCTGTCCACCGATCAGGCCAACAACCAGGCTGCGGCGGAGAAGTTGGAACAGGAATCCAATGCGACCCTGACCACCCAGCCCTACTCCAGCCCCTCGGAACTGGTGGATGCCTTGGCGCAAAATCAGGTGGATGCCATTTTAGTGGCTCAGAACCGCCTGGGTGTGCTGGAGGATTTGGAAGGCTATGCCGCCATCCTCTCGGAACTGCGGGAAGTCAAGACTCTCCAGGTGGAGCGTTCCGACGAGTCGAGCCAACAGACCTCCCAGCCCGCCCCCACGGTGGATCAGGTATTCACCGTATACATCAGCGGCAACGACACCCGGAGCAACAACATTGACGACACCGAGCGCAGTGACGTAAACATCATCGCCACCATCAACCCCAAGACCCGGCAGATTCTGCTCCTGTCCACCCCTCGGGACTACTTTATCCCTCTGTCCATCTCCAACGGCGTGGAAGACAAGCTCACCCATGCGGGGGACTATGGCATTGACGTGAGTATGGATACCCTGGAAATGCTCTATGATGTCAAACTCGACTACTATTTTAAGGTCAATTTCTCCGGTTTTGAGCAGATCATTGACGCTTTGAATGGCATCGACGTCGACTCCAAATACGAATTTTCCTCCACCATTTCCGAAACCCCCTTCCACTATTCCAAGGGCATCAACCCTCTGAATGGAGAAGAAGCCCTCTACTACGTCCGGGAGCGGTACTCCTTCGCCAACGGCGACTTCCAGCGTGGCATTCACCAGATGCAGGTGATCCAGGCGGTGATGAAAAAGGCCCTGTCTCCCACCATTCTCACCCAGTACGTCCCCATGATGCAGGCCCTGGGTGACTGCTTCCGCACCTCCATCCCCTCCGACCTCATCACCGCCCTGGTGCGCAGCCAGCTCTCCAACGGCGGGGACTGGAATGTGGTCAGCTATTATGTGACTGGATATGAGGAGCATCACACCACCTATTCAGAGCCCCGGTACAAAGCCTCTGTTATCATCCCCGATCAATCCACGGTGGAAACCGCCAAAAAGCTCATGGAACAGGTGCGCAACGGGGAGATCATCACCTCCCCACAGGCATAATCTCACAGGCAGCTCGGCACCCTTCGCCGAGCTGCCTGTAACTTCTCACAAATTCCGAACAAGCCACGATTTTCCCGGATACTTCCATTGCCATTTCCCGTTTTTTGTACTATAATGTCGAGCAGTTATCACCTGTGGCCAATTTGGCTGCACACTCACTGCCGCGTCCCCTATTTCCGGGATGCCAAAGGAAGGAACATATCATGGGAAAACATCCAAAAAAGAACTCTGGACGCCGTGGTTTTGACTTTTACCTCAACAAGCTCGCCTTGATTGTATTCATTCTCCTGGCAGGCTACTTTGTTTTCACCGCCGTGTCCACCAATATGCTCACCCCCCTGTACATCGCCCTCTTGGTTTTGGTGGTGGGTCTGCCCGTTGTGGTGGTCTTGGCCCTGAGCCTGCCCCGGGCCAAACCCATGCGCCGGGCCATTGGCTCGGTATTGGCCATGGTATTCTGTTTGGTCTTCGCATTGGGTACCTACTACATCCGAGTCAGTATGAATACTCTGAAAAATATCACCTCTGTGGAATCGGAGACCTCTACCATGTCTGTCCTGGTGCGCAGCGATGACACTCGGGAAATGGAAGACCTGCTCCAGGAGACCTTCGGCACCCTGTCCTTGAGCAACGACAACACGCAGGCCGCCATCACCCAACTCAACCAGGAGTACTCCACCACCCTGGCCACCCGATCCTACACCGCTACCACCGACCTGGTGGACGCCCTGTTGGACGAAGATTTGGATGTCATTTTGGTGGATCTGGGCCAGCTGAGCGTTCTGGAGGATTTGGACGGCTATGAGAACACCATGGACAACCTGCGCCAGGTCAAATCCTTCCAGGTGGAAGTGCAAAGTGACAATACTCCCAAGCCCAGCAACAGTGCCTCCAATGAGGATTCTGTCTTCACCGTGTACATCAGCGGCAGCGACTCCCGAGAGAGCGACATCATGGCCACCGGACGCAGCGATGTGAACATCCTAGCCATCGTCAACACGAAAACCCACCAGGTGTTGCTGCTCAACACCCCTCGAGACTTCTACATTCCACTGTCCATTGCTGGGTCCTATGACCTGCCCGACAAACTCACCCACGCGGGTCTCTATGGTGTGGATGTGAGCAAGGATACACTGTCTGAGTACTACGGCATTGACATCGACTACTATTTCCGGGTCAACTTCACCGGCTTTGAGGACATCATTGACGCCCTGGGCGGTATTGATGTGGATTCTGCGTACGCCTTCTCCTCCTCCATCTCTGACTACCCCATCTACTACTCCAAGGGCATCAACCACCTGGATGGCTACAAGGCCCTGTATTATGTCCGAGAGCGGTATTCCTTTGCCAACGGCGACTATCAGCGCGGCATCAACCAGATGCAGGTCATCGAAGCGGTAATGAAAAAGGCCATGTCCCCCAGCATCCTCACCAGCTATACTTCTATGATGCAGGCGGTGAGCAACTGCTTTAAGACCTCCATTCCCACCGATCTCATTAGCAGCCTGGTGCGAAATCAGCTGGCCAATCCCACCCAGGACTGGAACATTGTCACCTACTATGTCTCCGGTACTGGCTCCAGTGAGTACACCTACTCCATTCCCAGCCAGAAGGCCTACGTCACCATTCCCGACGAGTCCACGGTGGAAATCGCCAAAGACCTCATCCAGCAAGTGGTGGACGGCAAGACTATCACTGCCCCGGAGCAATAACCCATATCCCATTCAGGCCAGATGCCCACGCATCTGGCCTTTTCTATAGGAGGTCCTTCCATGTCAAATATCATTTATGTTCAAACCCTGGACCATCCCGGCCTGGATGTCTTTGCCCGCCTCACGGAGGCCCAGCTGAGAAACCGCCGAGAGCCGGAAAAGGGTATCTTCATTGCCGAGAGCCCCAAAGTCATTGCCCGGGCTTTGGACGGGGGCTATGAACCTCTATCCTTCCTCATGGAGGAAAAACACATCACCGGTCAGGCCAAAGAACTTTTGGAGCAATGCCCTGATGTCCCTGTCTACACCGGTCCCTCCCAGCTTCTGGCCCAGCTCACCGGCTTTCCCCTCACCCGTGGGGTGCTGTGCGCCATGCGCCGCCCTATGCTCCCCTCCGTGGAGCAGCTGTGTGCAAACGCCCACCGGGTGGCAGTGCTGGAGGGGATTTCCGATCCCACCAATGTGGGAGCCATTTTCCGCTCCGCCGCCGCCATGCACATGGACGCCGTTCTGGTCACCCCCAACTGCTGTGACCCCCTCTACCGCCGCTCGGTGCGGGTGAGTATGGGTACTGTGTTTCAAATTCCCTGGACCCGCATTCCCCAGTGGCCGGAGGGTGGGCTGGCACAGCTGAAGTCCCTTGGCTTTCGCACGGTGGCCATGGCCCTCACCCCCGACGCCATCTCCATTGAGGAGCCCTGGCTGCGCCAGGAGGAAAAGTTGGCCATTTTGCTGGGCACCGAGGGGGATGGCCTGAGCCGCTCCACCATCTCCGGGTGTGATGCCGCTGTGTGCATTCCTATGGCCCATGACGTGGACTCGCTCAATGTGGCCGCTGCCAGTGCCGTGGGATTTTGGGAACTGCGTTACCGCAGCAAGCCCCTTATCTGATGTGTAAAATTCTTTTTGATTTTTTTGGATTTTTTGTTGCATTCTTGACAACCGCGCAGGGTCGTTTTATAATTTCCATCAAGACCTGATGTGGTGGGCCTGTACGTTTTGCCAAAACTCACAAAGTACGCCACAGGATTTTCCGTGTGTTCAAACCATCTGGTTGAAGTTCCTGTGGTGCTTTCTGGGAATTTGGCCGACGTTACAGGCCTTTTTTATTCCGAACTGCCTGCAAGGGCACAATCATTCTTTGGCAGTCCTCTGCCATCTACGGGAGGTCATTATGAGCTATACCATTCCCATCGGCCCCTACCACCCCGCACTGGAGGAGCCCATTCACGCCCGTCTCACGGTGGACGGGGAGCGCATCACCGACGCAGAAGTCTTTGTGGGCTATAACCACCGGGGCATTGAGCGTCTGGCCCAGGAGCGCAACTTTATCCAGACCCTGGTGCTGGTGGAGCGGGTGTGCGGCATCTGCTCCCACTCCCACTCCCTGACCTATTCCCTGTGCATCGAGCACATTGCGGGCATGGAGGTCCCCAAGCGGGGCCAGTACATCCGGGTCATCATCGAGGAACTGGAGCGCATTCACTCCCATCTTCTGTGGCTGGGCATCGCCTGCCACATTGTGGGCCATGACAGCCTATTTATGCAGTGCTGGAACGACCGGGAGGGCACCATGGACATACTGGAAGCTCTCACCGGCAACCGGGTCAACTACGGCATGAACATCATTGGCGGTGCCCGCCGGGACTTCACCGACGACCAGCGCCGGGATCTGCTGGCCGCCATGGATGATTTGGAGAAGCGCATGGGCCCCATCACCCACTGGCTCACCCACGACAAGACCCTGGCCATGCGTACCAAGGGGGTGGGCATTCTCACCCGGGCCGACGCCATTCGCCTGGGAGCGGTTGGCCCCCACGCCCGGGCCTCCGGGGTAGACATGGACGCCCGTCGGGATGCCCCCTACTCCTCTTATGAGGACTTTGAATTCACCATCCCCGTGCAGGAGTCGGGGGATGTGTATGCCCGGGTGGTCATCCGCGTGCTGGAAATCTACGAGAGCATCAAGATCATCCGTCAGGCGGTGGACAACCTGCCCGAAGGGCCCATCAACCTGGGCAACAAGATTCCCAAAGTGCCCGCCGGGGAGTTCATCGCCCGCCACGAGGCGCCCCGGGGCCAGCTGGTGTACAAGGTGGTCACCGACGGGGGGCTGAACAACCACCGTCTTAGCCTCCATGTGCCCACCTTCAAAAACGCCCCCACGGTGCCGGTGATGCTGCGGGGCAACACGGTGGCGGATGCAGGCCTCATTGTGGCCTCCATCGACCCCTGCTTCTCCTGTCTGGACCGGTAAGGCCGCCATGCACGAGTTAGCCATCACCCAGAGCATCCTGGACATCGCGGAACAAGTGGCCCGGGAACACGGGGCCACACGGGTGCGGGAAGTGCGCATTATGCTGGGGGAGTATTCCGGCGTAGTTCCCCAGTGTGTGCAGGATTATTTCGATGTCATCAGCCAGGGCACCATCGCCCAGGGAGCCGTGCTGAACATCCAACGGCTTCCGGTGGTCATCCACTGTCAGGACTGCGGCCAGGACAGCCAGATTGACCGCCGTCATGTGCGCTGTCCCCAGTGCGGCTCCACCCACTTAAAGCTGATCCAAGGCCGGGAATTTTACATTGAGAGTTTGGAGGTTGACTGATGGAAATTAAAGTCATGCACCAGGTCATGGCCTGGAACGAGGATGTCAGCGAGGCCGTTAAGGCAAAGCTGGCGGACCATCGGGTGTGCCTGGTCAACGTCATGGGCTCCCCCGGTGCCGGAAAGACCAGCACCATTGTGGCCCTCATCACAGCCCTGCGGGAGCAATACCGCATTGGGGTTATTGAGGGGGACATTGCCGGTCAGATCGACGCCGATGCCATTCACGCCATGGGCATTCCCGTCACCCAGATTGACACCGACGGGGCCTGCCACATTGAGGCTATGAGCATTCAGAAGATGCTGCCAGAATTTGACCTGGAACACCTGGATGTGATCTTCGTGGAGAACATCGGGAATCTGGTGTGCCCCGCCGAGTTCAACATTGGCGAGAGCTTCCGCATTGCCCTGCTCAGCGTCCCCGAGGGGGACGACAAGGTGGAGAAATATCCTCTGATGTTTGCCACCACCCAGGCGTTGGTGATGAACAAGTACGACTTGAAGGACTACTTCGACTTTGACGATGGGCGGGTGGAGCGCAGTGCCCGGGAGCAGAACCCGGACGTGGCGGTGTTCCGTCTGTCCAACCGGGACGGTGCCGGACTGCGTGAGCTGGTTTCCTGGCTGTCTCAAAAGATCGACAGTGAAATTGGGAGGTGCGGGCAATGAAAGGCTTCAAATTCTCCGCATGGCTGTCCACAGCCATCCTCTGTTTCCTCTTCTGGCTGCTCCTCACCTGGTCCTTTGCCCCCCGGGAACTGATTCTGGGCGTCCTTGTCTCGGCGATCGTCTCCGCCTTCGCCAGCCGCTTTCTCATCCACAGCCGGGCTTTCTACCTGTATAACCCGGTGCGGTTGGTGCTTCTGGTCTTTTACTGCGTGATCATCTTCTTCTGGGAAGTCATCAAGGCCAACGTGAGCATGGCCGCTCTGGTGCTGCGTCCCAAACTGGACTATAAGCCCGGGATTCTGCGCATCCCCGCCGACCCGGAGCTGAAGAGCGATTACGGCCTGGCCATGGTGTCCAACTGCATCACCCTCACCCCCGGCACCATCACCATGGAGACCGCCCAGGACGAGGAAGGGCGCAACTACTACTACGTCCACTGGATCGATGTGGCCGAGACCGACCGGGACAAGGCCGGCGAGGCCATCAAGGGAACCATGGAACGCTGGATCGGGAGGATTTGGAAATGACAGCATTTTTAATTGGCGCCATTGTGTGCCTCATTTTGGACCGGCTCGTGCTCTACCGGGTGTTCCGCGGCCCCACGGCGGCAGATCGCATCTGCGCCATGGACGCTCTGGACCTGGTCACCGCTCTGGCTCTGGTGCTCTACTCCCTGCACACCGGGCGTACCATTTACCTGGACATCGCCCTGGTGGTGGCTCTGCTGGGCTTTGTCAGCACCGTGTTTGTGGGCCGCTATCTGGAAAGGAGGCTGTGAGGGATGGACGTTGTAGACCTTATTGCCACCATACTTATGGTCATTGGCCTGTTCTTTGCTTTCATCGGCACCCTGGGCATCCTGCGCATGCCGGACGTATTTGGGCGGCTTCAGGCCTCCACCTGCATCTCCACCATGGGCACCATCTTCGTGGTGCTCTCCAGCATCGTGTATGTGGTCGCCCATGGCATGAGCGGCTCGGTGGTGGTGAAGCTGGTGTTCATCCTGCTCTTTGTGCTGGGCACCAACCCGGTGTCCAACCACGCCTTGTGCAAGGGTGCCTACCGCTCCGCCAAACCCAACCCGGAGCCCATTCTGGATGACTATAAGGAGGATGATCCCCAATGAATGGTACGTTGGTTTTTGTCCTGAATACCCTGGTGCTCTGTGGTATCGTGGCCTCTGCCCTGGTGGCGGTGAAGGCCAAAAAGATCATTGACTCCGTCATCGCCCTGGCGGCCACCGGCTCCTTTGTGGCGTTGGAGTTTGTTCTGCTCCAGGCCCCTGACGTGGCCATTGCCGAGGCCAGCGTGGGCGCGGTGCTCTCCACCATTCTCTACGTCATTGCCCTGCGCAAGGTGTACGGACGAAAGGGGGAGCAGTCATGAGCGGCACGAAAAAGGTGGTTTTAGCCCTGACCCTGGTGGTTCTTCTGGGCTGTGGCGTGTGGGCCGGGTGGCGCATGGCAGGCAGCCCCCCCACCTACAACGGGGAGGACGTAGACCTGGTGGAGCTGTATGAAAACCCCAGTTCCTATGACAACAGCTCCGCCGACGGCGCGGCCGCCATCATGGTCAACGAAAACCTGGAAAAGACGGCGGCAGACAACGTGGTCTTCTCCGTGGTCTTTAACTTCCGTGGCTATGACACCATGGGAGAGAGTTTCATTCTCATCGCCGCCATTGCAGGCTCCCTGGTGATCCTGCGCAAGTCCGCCCATCACGGAAAAAAGGAGGAGCACAGCCATGAAGAAAACGTATAAAAAAACCTCCATCATCTCCCGGTGCGCCTCCGACCTGTTCCTCCCTCTGGCCTGTGTCTTTGGCTGCTATGTGGTGCTCCACGGCAGCACCAGTCCCGGCGGCGGATTCCAGGGCGGCGTGCTGGTGGCCAGTGCCATTTTGCTGGTGTACCTGGGGTACGGCGGCTGGGGGGTCAAGCACTCCTTCAACGAGCACATGCTCCACTCCAGTGAGACGGTGGCCGAGATCATGTATGTGGTCATCGCCCTGGTGGGTGTGTTTACCGGGCTGAACTTCTGCGTCAACTTTGTGTTTGCCGGACAGCAGGTGGACACCAGTATCCTGATGAACGATGCGGTGGGCTACCACGTCATGGCCGGCATCACCTGTCTGCTCATCATGATGCTCAGCGTTCTGGAGGATGACCGGGACGAGACAACCAAGGACAAGGAGGAGGATGCGGCATGATTTTCACCAATTATCTGGTCTGCTTCTTTCTCGTAGTCCTGGGCATCTACTGCATGGTGAGTCAGAAGAACCTCTTCAAAATCGCCGTAGGCATGGGCCTGGTGGACTACGGCGTGAACTTGCTCATTGTCTCGGTGGGTTTCCACGACGGCGGCACCGCCCCCATCTTCAACATTTCGGAGCTGACCCGCTCCAGCTTCTTTGTGGACCCCATTCCCCAGGCTCTCACCCTCACCTCCATCGTCATCGGCGCGTGTACCACCGCCATGACCCTGTGCCTCATCATTATGCTCTACAAGCAGTACGGCACTCTGCAATCCGATGAAATCAGGAGGTTGAGAGGCTAATGTACGATTTTATGTATCACTTCCCCGTTCTGGCCATTATGGTCCTGTTCTTGGGGGCCTTCATCGCCTCCCTGGTGGGGCGGCGCAACGCCGTGATCCGCAACGCTGTGGTCCTGATTGCCATGGTGACCTCTCTGGTGCTCATTCTCAGTCTGGTCAAGCCCATCTTGCTGGAGGGGCAGACCATCACCTACTGGCTGAGCAACTGGGAACCCGTAGGGGACTGGGCCATTGGCATCAGCCTGGAGGTGGACGCTCTGAGTCTGTTCTTCGCCCTCATTGTGGTGGTGGCGGTGTTCGTCTCCGGGGTCTACTCCTTCTTCTACATGGATCGGGACGACTCCCTGGTCAACTACTACACCCTGTTTTCGATGCTCTCGGGATCGGTGCTGGGTCTGGTGCTCTCCGGCGACCTCTTCAACATGTTTGTCATGATCGAGATTATGACCTTCACCGCCGTGGCCCTCACCGCCTTCCGCAACACCTACGAGGGGGCTTTGGAAGGTGCTTTCAAGTACCTGGTGGTGGGCTCTCTGGGCTCCACCTCTGTCCTCATCGGCATCGCCCTGATCTACTCTCAGATGCACACCCTGAACCTGGCCCAGCTGGCCGCCATGCTGCCTGGGTATGATTCTCCGGTGACCATCATTGCCTTTGCCTTCCTCTTTGTAGGCTTTGGCTCCAAGGCGTTCCTGTTCCCCTTCCACCCCCTGGCCGCCGACGCCCACGCCGTGGCCCCCGCCTCCATCTCCCTGATGATCTCGGGTGTGTTGACCAAGTGCGGCGTGTACGGCATCATCCGTCTGGCCTACACCGTATACCAGAATGTGGACGTGAATGTAATGAACGCCCTAAAGTCGGTGTGCAACCCCATGAACGCAAACTTTGTCCAGTATTTTATCACCGGCGTGGGGGTTGTGACCATGTTCATCTGTGTGACCATGGCCTTCAACCAGCACAACTTTAAGCGGCTTCTGGCCTTCCACTCCATCTCCCAGGTGGGGTACGTCATCACCGTCATCGGCCTGGGCTCCGCCCTGGGCCTGTCCGCCGGTCTGTTCCACGCCATGAACCACACCATCTTCAAGGGCCTTCTCTTCCTCACCGCCGGCGCGGTGCAGCACGCCACCGGCAGTCTGGATTTGGACGAGCTGGGCGGCCTGTCCAAGAAAATGCCCGGCACCTGTGCGCTGTTCCTCATCGGCGCGGCCTCCATCAGCGGTCTGCCTCCCTTCAACGGCTTTGCCTCCAAGTGGATGATCTACCAGGCCGCCTTCCAGAAGGCCGGAGAAACCGGAAACTTCTTCTTCGTGGTGGTGTGTGTGGCTGCTCTCATCACCAGTGTGCTCACCCTGGCCTCCTTCATCAAGGTGGCTCAGAGCGTCTTCTTCGGCCAGCTCAACCCCAAGTTTGCCAAGACCCGTGAGGTCTCCCTGGGTATGCGCATCCCCATGTGGATTCTAGCCATTTTGTGCGTGGTCACCGGACTGTTCCCCGACAAGGTTCAGCAGTGGCTGCTTGCCCCCGCCACCAGTGCCGCCATGAACGCCGCCGGGTACATCGACGCCGCCATGGGCCAGGGCTATGCCGCCTCCTTCTCCATCCCCTCCTTCCAGCCCCAGTCCATCTTCCTGTCCGGGGCTTGGCAGCCGGTGATGTGGCTGCTGCTGCTGGTGTCGGTGACGTTGGCGGTGTGCATTGTGGCTCTGCTGGGCAGTGATGACAAGGCCCCCGCCATCTCTGAGACCAACACCGATACCCCCGCCGACCCCAAGTATGAGTCCTTCTTCTCCGGGGAGGCCAGCGTCTACTCCCAGGTGGGCGGCAGCGACCTGTTCTGGGGCTTTAAGCACAACTGGAGACATTACTTCTCCTTCATGCACAACTGGCACAGCGGTGTGGTCAACGACTACACCCTGTACGGCGCCGCCGCCATTGCCGTGGCGTTGGTGCTGTGCGTCATCTTTCTGTAAAGGGGGTACCTGACATGACAAATCTTCTCTGGACCATGTTCCATGTGCTGGTATTCCCCGGCGTGCTCTTCTGCGTGGTCATTGGGGTGCTGCTGGCAGGCCTGGACCGCAAGCTGGTGGCCCGGATGCAAAACCGGGTGGGCCCGCCCCTGCTCCAGCCCTGGTATGACTTCCTCAAGTGCTGCGGCAAGGAGACCATCATTCCCCGCCACGCCCGCCGCAGCCTGTTTTTGGCCGCTCCGGTGCTGGGCTTTGCCGCCCTCATCACCGTGGCCCTGTTTGTCCCTGTGCTGTCCTGCTCCACCTACTCCACCAGTGCGGATTTGGTGGTCATCCTCTACCTGCTCACGGTGGTAGGCGTGTCCATGATCGTGGGTGCCGCCGCCTCCGGCTCCCCCTTTGCCGGGGTGGGCCTGAGCCGTGAAATGGTGGCTATGATCTCCTACGAGCTGCCCTTTGTACTGGTCATCCTGGCAGTGGGCCGCATGGCCGGAGCCACCACCCCTCTGGGGGTCACTTTCTCCCTCCAGGCCATTGTGGACTGGCAGGCCGCCAACGGCAGCATGCTCTTCCACTGGAGCATGATTCCCGCCGCCCTGGCCATGCTCTTTGTCATTCCCTGCGAGATTGGCATGCACCCCTTTGACATCGCTGAGGCGGAGACCGAGATCTGCGAGGGCACCTTGGCCGAGTACAGCGGCCCTCCCGCCGGTCTGTTCCGGCTCACCCACTGCGTGAAAATGTACATCATGTGCGCGCTCTTCTGCGCCATGTTCCTGGGCGGCATCTCCACCGGCTACGCCGCTCTGGATGCCCTGGTGGTGGTGGTGCTCAGCGTGGTCATCACCTTTGTCACCATGAGCGTGCCCCACGCCGTGTGCGCCCGGTTCAAGGTGGAGCAAGTGTTCAAATTCTACTGGACGGTGGTAGCCGGACTGGCTCTCATCAGTCTCATTCTGGTCTGGCTGGGTCTGTAAGGAGGGACAAGGAATGTTTCAGAAGATGATCGACAAGAGCATGGCCAAAAGTCCCTGGATTTTCCATGTCAATGCAGGCTCCTGCAATGGCTGCGACATCGAACTGGTCTCGGTGCTCACCCCCCGGTATGACGCCGAGCGGCTGGGGTTCCGCCTTACCGGAACCCCCAGGCAGGCGGACATTGTGGTGGTCAGCGGGCCCATCACCTCGCAGACCCGTGATCGCCTGGTGCGCACCCTGGCCCAGGTGCCCGAGCCCAAAGTGGTGGTAAGCCTGGGCTCCTGCCCCCGCTCGGGCAATGTCTTTAAGGGCAGCTACTGCGTAGATGGCCCCCTGGAGAAGTACACCCATGTGGATGTGTCTGTGGGCGGGTGTACCCCCAAGCCCGAGGCCATTGTGGCCGCACTGGCCAAGGCCGCAGAAATTCTGGCTGAAAAGCGGAAGGAGATGCGTCAGGCATGATTCCCTATCTCACCAAGGCCCTGGGCAACCTGTTCCGCGCCCCCGCCACCGAAAAGTTCCCCAAGGGCGAGCCCCCCAAAGCCGCTCCCGGCTACCGGGGCCGCATCATCTACCACCCGGAGACCTGTGTCAACTGCGGCATGTGTATGCGCGTGTGCGCCCCTCAGTGCATGGAGCGCACCATTGAACCTCTCCCCAACGGGGATCAAAAAATCACTCTCACCTTCGATATGACCAGCTGCACCTTCTGCAGCATGTGCGCCGACTTCTGCGCCCGGAAATCCATTGAACTCAGCGACGACTATATGATCGTGGGCACCCAGCCCGAGGACTTTTTGGTCAGCGGCACCTTCATCAAGAAGGCCCCGCCTCCCAAGATGACCCCGGAGCAGATCGCCGAGTTGAAGGCCAAGGCAGAGGCCGCCAAAGCCGCCAAGGCAGCCGCCGAGAAGGCCAATGGCTGATCGTTCCCGCATTCACCTGGAGGTGGAGGGGCTGGTGCAGGGGGTTGGGTTTCGCCCCACCGTCCACCGCCTCACCACCCAGCTGGGCCTATCCGGCTTCATCCGCAACACCCCCCAGGGGGCGGAGTTGGAGCTGGAGGGCCCCCCCGCCCAGGTGGCCCAATTTGTTCCACTGCTGCAACAGCAGGCCCCGGTGCTGGCCCGGATTCGCCGGGTCAGCACCGTTTCCATTCCCCCCACCGGGGAGACGGGCTTTCACATTCTGCCCAGCGTGGGGCAGGACACCCCGGACACCCAGGTCAGCCCCGACGTGGGCATCTGTGAGGACTGCCTCCGGGAAATGCGAGACCCCACCGACCGGCGGTATCGTCACCCCTTTCTCAACTGCACCAATTGCGGGCCCCGGTTCACCATCATTCAAAGTGTCCCCTACGACCGGGAGAGCACCGCCATGGGGGCGTTTCCCATGTGCAAGGACTGTCAGAGGGAATACACTGACATCACCAACCGCCGCTACCACGCCCAGCCCACCTGCTGCCCCAACTGCGGCCCCACCCTCACCTATCTGGATGGGGCGGGTCATGGGGTGGACGGTGACCCCATCCAGCTGGCCCAAGCGCAGCTGAGAGCGGGGGGCATTGTGGCGGTCAAGGGGCTGGGGGGCTTCCACCTGGCCTGCCTGCCGGAACACGCTTCTCTGCTGCGCCAGCGCAAGGAGCGGGAGGGCAAGCCCCTGGCCCTTATGTGCGCCGACGTGGACGCGGCCCGGACTCTGTGCCGCCTCTCCCCGGAGGAAGAGGCAGTTTTGACCAGTTGGCGGCGGCCCATCGTGCTGCTGCGCAAGCGAGACCCCGCCCCGGATGGGTTGAGCCACACCCCGGAACTGGGTCTGATGCTCCCCTACACCCCCCTACACTACCTTCTCATGGAGGGCTTTCCCGCCCTGGTGATGACCAGTGCCAACCCCTCAGACTGTCCGGTGTTCAAGGACAACCAGGCGGCGGTGGAGGGCTTACAGGGGATTGCCGACGGTTTCTTGCTCCACAACCGGGACATTGTCACCCGATGTGACGACTCCCTGGTGCGGGTGTTTCGGGGCAAAGAATATCCCCTGCGCCGCAGCCGGGGCTATGTACCCCAGCCTGTAGAAGTTTCCTGCCACGTCCAAGGTCTTTTGGCCTGCGGGGCGGAGCAGAAGGCGGGCTTTGCCCTGGGCAAAGGCCGGGATGCTCTTTTGAGCCAGCACATGGGGGATCTGAAAAATATGGAGACGCTGGAGCACTACCAGCAGCAGCTCCACCACTTCCGCACCCTCTTTGGGGTGGAGGTGACGGGGGTGGCCTGTGACCTCCACCCGGACTACCTCTCCACCCAGGTGGCTCACCAACTGGCCCGGGACTTGGATGTGCCCCTCACCCAGGTGCAGCACCACCACGCCCACATGCTCTCCTGCATGGCAGACAATGGCCTTACCGGCCCCTGCATCGGCCTCATCTGGGACGGCACGGGGCTGGGCTCCGACGGTACCATCTGGGGGGCGGAATGTCTGGCGGGGGATGCCAAGTGGTTTCGCCGTCTTGGCTCCATTTCCCCCATCCGCCTGCCCGGGGGGGATGCCTGCGCCCGGGACCCCGCCCGGATTGCCCACAGCCTGCGCTTTGAAGCGGGGCTGGAGGCAGACTCCCAGGATTTGCTCACCCTCCAGCTAAGAGCGGGGCTCAACTGTCCCCCCGCCTCCAGCATGGGGCGGCTTTTTGACGGGGTGTATGCCCTGCTGGGCGGTATCTCTCCCATCCACTACGAGGGGGAGAGCGCCATCCGCCTGGAGCATCTGGCCCAGGCCGGAGTCACCCAGGCCCTGCCCCTGGAATTGGAGACGGTGGACGAGGTGTGCCGCCTCAACGTCCCCGCCCTCACCATCGCCCTTTTGGAGCGGCAGAACCAGGGCCAATCCCCCCACCTGCTGGCAGCCCAATTTATGAACGCCATGGTGGAGTTGGCGGTGCAGCAATGCCAATTTGCCCGGGCACACACCGGCCTAGACCGGGTGGTGCTCTCTGGAGGGGTGTTTCAAAACATGTATCTACTGCCCCGCATCCTGGACGCCCTAAACGCCCAGGGCTTGCGGGCCTATCACCATTCCCGGGTGTCCACCAACGACGAGGGGATCGCCCTGGGACAGCTTATGGCCGCCGCTGGGCGGTGAAAGGAAGGATTCCTATGTGTCTTGCCGTGCCCCTGCGGCTGGTGGAAATTCATGACAAGGACGGCGTGGCAGAAGCCGGCGGTATCCGCCGCAGTGTGCGCCTGGACTTCATCTCCCATCCCCAGGTGGGGGACTATGTGCTGGTTCACGCCGGCTTTGCCATGGAACGACTGAGAGAGGAACAGGCCCTTGCCAACCTAAAAGCATTGCAGGAGGTGGCCGATGCTCTGTGAAGCGGATTTTCGCCGCCCCCAGGGGGTGGAGCGGCTGGTGCAGGCCATTGGCAGCCCAGACTTGCCCCCCATGCGCCTGATGGAAGTGTGCGGCACCCACACCATGGCCCTGGCCCGTACCGGGGTGCGGCAGCTGCTGCCCCCCCAGGTGCAGCTGATTTCCGGCCCCGGCTGCCCGGTGTGCGTCACCCCGGCCCCTGTCATGGACGAGGTGCTGCGCCTGGCCTCCCTGCCCGGCGTGACCCTCGCCACCTACGGCGACCTCATGCGGGTACCCGGCTCCAAGCCCGGGTTTGATTTAAGGCGGCAAAAGGCCCTGGGGGCGGATGTGCAGGTGGTGTATTCCCCCATGGACGCCTTAGAACTGGCCAAGGCCCACCCCACCCGTCAGGTGGTGTTTTTGGGGGTGGGCTTTGAGACCACCGCCCCCGGCACTGCTCTGGCGGTGCTGGAGGCCCAACGGCTGGGCCTGACCAACTTCTCCCTGCTGTGCCTGCTGAAAGCCACACCCCCCGCCCTTCGAGCTTTGCTGGCCCAGGAGGACTTTGGCATTGACGGCTTTTTGTGCCCCGGTCATGTGGCCACCATCTTGGGTTCCGAGGCCTTTGCCTTTCTCCCCCAAGACTACCAAAAGCCCGCCGTGGTGGCGGGGTTTGAGGCGGGGGACTTGCTGGCCGCTCTCCACCTGCTCATCCAGCAGGTGAAAAACCACACCCCAAAATTGGAAAACGAATACATCCGGGCGGTGTCTCCCCAGGGCAATGAGATGGCCCAGCAGGTCATGGCCCAGGTGTTGGAGCCAAAAGACGACACCTGGCGGGGACTGGGGGAGATTCCACACAGCGGCCTCGGCCTGCGGCGGGAATTTGCCCCCTATGATGCCGCCCTGCGCTTCGGCTTCGCCCCCGCCCCCACCTCTGCCCCCTCCCCCTGTCGGTGCGGGGACGTGATCTGTGGGCGCATCGGCCCCAAAGAGTGCCCCCTGTTCGGCACCGCCTGCACCCCAGACACCCCGGTGGGGCCGTGCATGGTGTCGGGGGAAGGGGCCTGTGCCGCCGCCTATCTCTACGGGAGGGAATGACCCATGACGGAACCACAATACATCACCTTAGACCACGGCAGCGGCGGGGGCCGCACCGCCCAACTCATCGAGGAACTCCTCCTCCCTGCCCTGAGTAATCCCCATCTCTCCCCCTTGGGGGATGGGGCCTTGCTGAACCTCTCCGGCCCGCTGGCCTTCTCCACCGACAGCTTTGTCATTGACCCCATCTTTTTCCCCGGCGGGGACATCGGCAAGCTGGCGGTGTGCGGCACCGTCAACGACCTGGCCATGTGCGGGGCGGTGCCCAAATACTTGAGCCTGGGCATGATTTTGGAGGAGGGCTTTCCGGTGGCCGACCTGCAAACCATCATCACTTCCCTGGCTGCCACCGCCGCCTCCTGCGGGGTGCAGGTGGTCACTGGGGACACCAAAGTGGTGGAGCGGGGCCACGGGCACGGGATTTACCTCAACACCTCCGGCATTGGGGAAGTGAAATGGCCGGGGCTGTCCCCTCAAACCATCCAGCCGGGAGACCAGATCCTGGTCAGCGGCACCGTGGGCGACCACGGCACCGCTGTGATGCTGGCGAGAAGCGGGATGCTCCAAGGAGACGAGCTCACCTCAGATTGTATGCCCCTCCACCAACTGGCGGCGGCAGCTTTAGAGGTGGGCGGCGTGCGGGTACTGCGAGACCCCACCCGGGGCGGCGTGGCCACGGTGCTCAACGAATTTGTGGAGGGTACCGCCCTGTGTGCCCAGCTTCACGAGTACGCCGTCCCCGTGCGGCCCCAGGTGGACGCCGCCTGTCGGCTGCTGGGGTTAGACCCCCTGTACTGCGCCAACGAGGGCAAGCTGTTGGCGGTGGTGGCTCCCGAAACCGCCTCCGCTGTTCTGGACGCCCTACATAGCACCCCCGGCGGCGAGAACGCCGCCATCATCGGCTCCATCACCACCCAATTTGAGGGGCGGGCGGTGCTGAAAACCTCGTACGGTGCCCACCGTGTGTTATCCAAGCTATCCGGCGCACAGTTGCCGAGAATCTGTTAAAAGTGAGGGGATGTCACCATGCAGACCAACCAAAGAATTGAAATCACACCGGAAGAAATTGTACCCACCGCAGAAAAGATGCGGGCCGAAGAGCGGCTGCTCATTATGATTCACGGCCACATCGACAAAGACGGCACCCCCGTCATCACCTACGACTACGACGACGGCCCTAATGTGCTCAGCTACGAGGTGCGGGGCCACGCCACCGTGCCCACCATCTCCCACATCTATGATGCCGCCGCCCAGTGGGCCGAGCGGGACATCAGCGAGTTGGTGCCCATCACCTTTGAGGGCCTGGATTGCAGCCAGCGGCTGTTTTTGCCCGACAACCTGCTCAGCGGAGAGGGCCAGATCACCGTCACCCCCCTCAATGTGCTGCGGGAAGAGAACAAGCTGTAAGAACCCGATGGCCAGCGGCAGCGGAGCAATTCCGCCGCCGCTGGTTTTCTCTGCCCTTATTTTATGGTATGCAAGTTTATCTTTCATCTTGACTTTCACTTTATTTAAGTTATAATAAATATTATTAAATAAAGGAGGGGTGATTCATGGCCCTGTCCGTTATGCCGGAGTGGATGTCCAATCTGGAGGAGGAAGACATCGTATTTATCAAAAAATTCCTCCTGGCCTCCGGTTCTCTCAAGGAAATGGCCCGGCAATATGGGGTGACCTATCCCACCGTGCGCCTGCGTCTGGACCGGCTCATTCAGAAAATCCAGCTGGGCGACCAGGCAGAGGGAGAGCCGTACATCGCCCTCATCAAGCGGCTGGCCCTCCAGGACAAACTGGATTTTGACACCGCCAAGCTGCTCATCACCCAGTACAAAAAACTACAAGGAGGCTAATCACATGGAGCGTACTCTATTTTTGCTTTGTTTTTTCATTTTGCTTCCTATCGGTTTCATCGTTTTGCAAATCTTTCTCTCCCGCCAGGAGAGCAAATGGCCGGGGCTGGTGCTGCCCGGGCTATCGTTCCTGTTTAGTCTGTGTATCGCCGTTGGTGTGTACCTGTTTATGTATGTTCCCCCTCAGGACAACGGCCTTGGAACTGTGATCATCCCCACCATTCTGCTGTTTTTGATGTACAACATCCCCACCTTGATTCTCCTGGCCATCTACTTTGCCTGCCGGGAGAAGTACCGCAAAAAGAAACAGCTGGACAAGATGAACATTCAGGACCTGGACGGTTGACGGTACGGGTGAAATGGGGTACACTGGACTTGAATCTGAGGGGCAACTGCCCCCGCCGCAGGAAAGGAGTGTCCCCCCATGAGAAAGCAATGGTTGATGGGTCTGGCCCTGGGCTTGGTTCTGCTGGCTGGCTGTTCCGCCGCCAACGTGGTCAAAACCTATGACAGCGGACAAGACGGCGTGATGGTGACCTATCAGGAACTGAACAACGGCACCTGGAAGTACGAGGATACCGTGTACCCGTACCGTCTGGAGCTCTCCGGGACCCTGCCCAATGCCCAGGCAGATTCCCACTATGTGGTGCTGAGCCAGCGGGAGGACGTCACCTTTGAGGAGGTCTCCCAGTGGATGTTGAGCAGCGTCACCCCCTATGACCCAGACGACTATGTCTTGGTTGAAATGAATTGAGCCCACGGCAACGCATCCGAATATACACTTAGAGCCAAAAGACACCGTCTCTCTGCCACCACACAGCAGAGAGACGGTGTCTAATTCTCTTACAGATCCCGATTATACAATTTCGCCACATACTTTCGGCCCCGGACGATGAAGAACAGAATGGCTGCCACATCCGCCACCTCCAGCAGGAGGATGACATGGCGTTCGTCCATGGATTCCGCCAACACTCCGGCGGTGAGCGTCCCCACCACACCGCCCAGGGAGCACAGCATCTGGAAGGTGCCGTTGAACCGGGCCCGCTTGGTGTCCGGCACATAGGACTGGGTGGCGGCAATGCGGATGTTGTAGCTGGTGACTCCCAGCACCCCAATGATGAAATAGGCCAGAGCCATAAGGGGGATGGGCAGATACAGCTCCACCGCTGCCACCAGGGCCACCACAAAGTACACCATCACCGCAATGCGAAACTTCAAGTGGGTGGGAAAATGCACCTTGTAGTGGATAAACCCGCCGATGAACCGGCCGATCACCTGTCCATTCGAGACGATGGCGTACAGGGTCACCGCCGCCACCGGCCACATGGCATACAGGTAGGCGTGGCTGCGGAAGAAGGGCAGATGCAGGGTACCGCCGCCCCCTCCGGCAAAGTTACCCACGGTGAAATACAAAGTCACCGCCAGCAGCCCCTTTTCCGAGAGGATGTACCGCATTCCCTCTTTGAAATCTGAGCCAAACTGACGCAGGACATTCCGACTCTCTACCGGAGCGGCCTGAGCCATGTGGGTCTCCTGATACCGGATGGTACGCTCAAAGCAGGCGGCCACAAAGAAACTGACCGCATCAATGGCCAGCAAAGGCAAGATGCTCCCCATACGATCATAAATGAGTGCCGCAATGGGGGCGGTCATGGCGGCCAGGGGCCAGAGCAGACTGGAAATGGAGTAGGCCTTGGAGAAATTCCCCTCGGTGATGAGATTGGGGTAAAAACTATCATAGGCCACAGAGTAGATGCTGTTGATGGCCCCCGTGATGAGGCAGAAGGCCAGCAGCAACACATAGTTGAACCAGCCCTGGCTCATGAGCAGGAACATCAACAGGTAGAGGGCGGCGGACAGAAAATCCAGCCGGTAAATCACTTTCTTTCGGCTCATGCGGTCCAGGTACGGCCCCGCCAACAGGGGGACCACCAGAACAGGAAGCTGAAAACAGATGTTAAAAATCGCGTATAAAAGGGTGGACCCGGTGTAATCCAGCACCATAATGCTCATGGCAAAGCCGGACATGTTGCTGCCCACCATGGACACCACACTGCCCAGTGTGATGATGGTGAAATCCCGGGTCCACAACGTAGACGGGGTACTCAAAACTCTCCTCTCTCGCAGAACAATACGATTGGAATTCTCTCTCCCAAGTGGTATACTGTCAGGGAATCCACCAAGGAGGGGTTCTCCCATGAAACAAAATAAAATTCTCACTCTTTTCTGGGCGGCGATTTTGGCTCTGGTGGTCCTCACCGGCTCCATTGCCGCACCCATTTTGTGCCGGCCCTTTTACTATGCCCACATCTCCGGCCTGGGCTTATCGGAACGGATTGGCCTGTCTGAGACCGAAATCCGCCGCGCCTATGATGAGATGATGGACTACTGTGTGGGGGGCGATACCTTCGCCACCGGCATTCTCCCCCACTCCGCCCAAGGGGCCAGCCACTTTGCCGATGTGCGGGGTCTGTTTTTGCTGGATTTGCGGCTGCTGGCAGCATCCATTGTGGCAGGCGTGGCGCTCTTTGTCCTCTCCCGGCTCATTGGCCGCCGCTGCGCCCCCATCCTGGGCCGAGGCCCCAGCTTTTGGGCCGGGGCCGGGCTAGGCGGATGCTTTATCCTCCTTGGCGCGCTGGCCGCCCTGGACTTCAATCGGGCCTTTGTGATCTTCCATCAGCTGTTCTTCCCCGGCAAGGACAACTGGCTCTTTGACCCCGCCACCGACCCCATTATTTTTATCCTCCCCCAGGAATTTTTCCGAAACTGCGCCCTGCTGATTTTAGGGCTGCTGCTGGGGGGATGTATCCTCCTGATCGTGTGGGACTTTGTCAGGCCAAAGGCACGGCTCGGAAGTTCTCTCCCACTTCCACAGCGGAAAAGCCCCCGGCGGAAATCTCGGTGATTCTGGCCCCGAAGGGCTCTTCCTGCCCCTCGGGCAGCAGCGCATGTACGGTGACGTGATCGGTGTAGTCCACATCCCCCACCACCCCGTCCAGGGCGGTCACTTCCAGCTTCACCCGCTCGAAGTAGTTGTAGGGGCAGTCCACCGTGACCTCCACCCAGCGGCGCGCCACCGAGATGCCCGCCTCGTCCAGGGCCAGTTTAGAGGCCTGGGTGTAGGCCCGCACCAGTCCCCCGGCCCCCAACAGAATCCCGCCAAAGTAGCGAGTGACCACGCAGCAGACGTTGGTCACTCCTTCTTTTTGGAACACCCCCAGCATGGGCTGTCCGGCGGTGCCCTGGGGCTCCCCATCGTCGGAGTAGCGCACAGCCCCATCCTTGATGATGTAGCACCAGCAGTTGTGCCGCGCATCGTGGTATTTCTTTTTCGCCCACTCGATGCAGGCCCGGGCCTCCTCCTCGGTGTCCACCGGCCACACATGGCCGATGAACTCCGAGCGTTTCTCCACCAAAGTGGCCTGGGCATCCCGGGTGGGGATAAGGTATTCACTCATGCGTTTCAGTCCTCCCAGTCCTCTTTGTGGGGCTGCCAGCCCTCCACCAAGAGGCCCAGTCGCCCGATGGTCTTGGGGGTACACACCGCCACCACGTCGATGGTGTCGGTGTAGTCCACCTTCTCCACCTTACTCTCCCGGTACAGGGTGTCCAGCAGCCCACCCTGGTCATAGGGCAGGTGGATGGTGACCCGTTTGGCCCCAGTGTCCAGGTGGCGGCCAATGGCCTCCAGCAGCTTGTCAAGCCCCGCCCCCGTGCGGGCGGAGATGGTGACAATGTCCTCCCCATGGGGTAGGATCTCCGCCGGGGCCAGGTCGCACTTGTTGAACACCTCCAGCCGGGGTGTCTCGGCGGCCCCCAGCTCCAAAATCAGTTTATCCACCACGTCCGCCTGCTCCCGCCACAGAGGGTCGGAGGTGTCAATGACGTGGAGCAAAAGGTCTGCATAGGTCAGCTCCTCCAGGGTGGCCTTGAAAGCGTCCACCAGCTGGTGGGGCAGCTTGGAGATAAAGCCTACGGTGTCGGAAATGAGCACCGTGCAGGTATCCGAAATCTCCAGCATCCGGGTGGTGGTGTCCAGGGTGTCAAAGAGACGGTTGTTGGCGGGAATGTCCGCCCCGGTGAGGGCATTGAGCAGGGTGGACTTTCCCGCATTGGTATAGCCCACAATGGCCACCACCGGCACCTCGTTTTTCTCCCGCCGCTCCCGCTGGGTGGCCCGCACCCGGCGCACGTCCTTCAGCTCCGATTCCAGCTTGGCAATCTTGCGGTGGATGTGACGGCGGTCACTCTCCAGCTGGGTCTCACCGGGGCCACGGGCGCCGATGGCACCCTCCTGCCGCTCCAGGTGCTTCCACATACCGGTCAGGCGGGGCAGCAGATACTTGTACTGGGCCAGCTCCACCTGCAAGCGGCCCTCGCTGGTGCGGGCCCGCTTGGCGAAGATGTCCAGAATGAGGGCGGCCCGGTCCATCACCGTCACCCCCAGCTCCTCGG
>CALXDO010000093.1 GCA_944387075.1 uncultured Oscillospiraceae bacterium
CCTTATAAGCGGCATCGGCCTCGCTGCGGTTGCCTTCGGCCACCGCGGCCTCAAACTTCTTCAGGTCGGTCTTCAGCGCGGACTTCTGAGCCTTGTTCTGAGCCGCCTTGGTGGCGTTGACCAGAACACGCTTTTTGGCAGACTTGATATTGGGCAAACCAAACACCTCCTCCGATGTGATTTCGTAAATTTGCGCAGTTTCCCGTCGCAGATATGTATTCTAACACCAAAGCCCAAAAATTGCAACACTTATTTGAATATTTGTATAAAAAATTTTTCTCACGCAAAAAATAGACTCGCGTTTTATCATTTGCACAAGATATTGTGGAAGGAGACGGAGGACATGAACGCCATTCGCACGGATTTGGCTCTGGAGGCCCATCAGCTGCACCAGGAGCGGAACGGGGAGACGCTGGAGGGGGTGGAGTGCCGGGACGCCGCCTGTCAGGGGTATGAGACCCATGTGGTGCGGGTCACCACCCCCCAGGCTGCCCAGGCGTTGGGCAAGCCGGTGGGCACCTATGTGACCATGGAGCTGGACGGACTGCTGCGCCGGGAGGAGGCGGGCTTTGCCCGGGCGGTGGAGGCCATCGCCCAGCAGCTCTCCCCCATGCTCCCCGCCCAGGGACTGGCCCTGGTGGTGGGGCTGGGCAACCGGGCCATTACCCCCGACCTGGTGGGGCCAAAGGCGGTGGATTACACCCTGGTGACCCGGCACCTGGTGGAGCAGCTGCCCCAATTTGGGCACTTGCGGCCGGTGGCGGCGGTGGCGACCGGGGTACTGGGCACCACGGGGGTGGAGAGCGGGACACTGGTGGAGGCCCTGGTGGAGCGGCTCCGCCCGGGGTGCGTGCTGGCGGTGGACGCCCTGGCCTCCCGGTCGGTGCATCGGCTGTGCCGCACGGTGCAGCTGTCCGATACCGGCATTGTCCCCGGCTCTGGGGTGGGCAACCACCGCCACGCCCTGAACCGGGAGACGTTGGGGGTGCCGGTGCTGTCTTTGGGGGTGCCCACGGTGGTGGACGGGGCCACGCTGCTCTACGACCTGCTGGGGGACAACGCCCCGGAGGACGTGCCGGGGCGAGACTTGTTTGTCACACCCCGGGAGGTAGACAGCCGGGTGGCCGATCTGTCAAGGGTGCTGGGGTATGGCATCAGCCGGGCCCTCAACCCCTCTTTGAGCGTGGAGGAGCTGACCATGCTGGTGGAGTGAAGGACAAAATTCCCATTGTCCTGCCTTTTTTCCTCTGCTATACTGAGAGATAGCTTTGATGAGTAAAAAGGAGGTGGCCTGCCATGAAGCGGATGCTGGACGCATTTCTGCGTCTGCCGCCGGTGGCTTTTGTCTCGGATGTGGTGGGGCTGTATTTCTCCTGCCGGGTGAGCCGGGCGGCGGCGGAGCTGGCCTATTTCCTGGTGCTGACCTTCTTTCCCATCCTCATCTGCATCTCCGCCTTTGTCTCCAAGCTGAACCTGGAGATGACGGCCCTGTTGGAGGAGGCCAGTTATGTGCTGCCCCAGGAGGTGCTGGTGATTTTCCGGGACTATCTGCGCTACATTGACACCCACCAGTCGGATGCCATGCTGGTGGCGGGGCTGGTGATGTCGGCGGTGTTTGCCTCGGCGGCCGTGCGGGGACTGATGAATGTGATGCACGAGATCTACGGACGGGCCACCTTTTTAGGGGTGCGCCAGCTGGTGGCCAGCTGGATCTTTGCTGTTTTGCTGCTGGTGACCATCTATGTGTCCATCACCGTGGTGGTCACCGGCAACTGGTTTTTCCGCATGGTGGGGCAGCTGCTCAAGCTGGACGACCTGGTGGCCCAGGTGGACACCTGGCAGTGGTCCAAATACCTGCTGCTGGTTGCCCTGGTGTTTTTGTTTATCCTGCTGCTCTACCGGTTTGCCGCGCCTCTGAGCCACCCCCGGCCTCCGGTGATCCCTGGGGCGCTGCTGGCGGCGGTGGCGCTGACCATCGCCTCCATGATCTTCTCCTCCTTCATGGAGCACTCCACCCGCTACTCCCTGGTGTATGGGTCGCTGACCTCGGTGATTATTCTGTTGGTGTGGCTGTATCTGTGCGGCAACATCCTCATTGTAGGCAGTCTGGTCAACTACGCCATTTACCAGAGAAAACACGAATAGGTGCATATTTTTCCCCAAATTCAGCCATTCTAATGGCACAGCATTGGGGAGGTGGCGCAGATGTGGCAGGTAGGGGTGTGGGAGCCGGAGGGGAGCCTCAGCTCCTGTCTGGCCGATTTGGCCCATCGGACACCCTGTTTGATCCGGGCCTGTTCGGCCCGCTGTCCCAGCTGGAGCGTGGCGCTGGATTTGCTGGTGGTGGCCCCCCACAGGCCGCTGCCGCTGTGGTTTCCACCCTGTACCGCGGCCCTGGTGCCGGGAGATGTGCTGCCCCCGCCCCAATTTACCCTCTCCCCTGCCACGGTGGTCAGCTACGGCTGCGCCAGCTGCGACACCCTCACACTGTCCAGCCTGACGGACACCCGGGCGGCGGTGGCGGTGCAGCGGGAATTTCCACACCTGGGGGGTGGGATTGTGGAACGTCAGGAGCTGGTACTCCCCTACACCGGCCCGGACCCCATGCTGTTTTTGGCCCGGGTGGGTACGGCGCTGCTGCTGGGAGCTGAGCCATAACACCGGGATTCCAGGCTTTACGTCTCTGAAACGATGTGATATAATTTCCACCATCAGATTGGAGTTGATACTGCCATGGAAGAACTGGTTGAACTCAAGGAAAAGCTGACCTCTCAGCGGCCGGACGCTTGGGATAAGCTGCCCGACATTCCTCTGTATATGGATCAGGTGGTGTCCTATCTCACCCGCCAGATGGTGTGCTTTGAGCCGGGGGATGCCCTCACCTCTGCCATGATTAACAACTACATCAAGGATGGGCTGCTCTCCCGGGCCAATGGGAAGAAATATGGGCAGGAGCATCTGGCCTATCTCACCGCCATCAGCGCCCTCAAGCAGGTGCTTAGTGTGCGGGAAATGCGTGCGCTGGTGTCCATTGGCCGGGATGCGGGCACCTCACAGCAGCAGTACGACTATTTCTGCCGCTTTTTGGACCAGGCCTTGACCCAGGCCACCGACCATTTGGACGAAAATGCCCAGGTGGAGGACTTGCCGGGGATGGTGCTCACCTATGCCCTGCAAAGCTACGCCCACGGCCTGGTGTGCCGGAGACTGTTGGAAATTATGGCCCAGAAGTCGGATCGTGCCGATTTGCTTTTGGGTGGAAAGAAAAAGTAAACCATGTTACAAGGAGGAACTGTCCCATGTCAAACTATGTGATTGTCACCGACTCGTCCTGTGATTTGCCTGCCTATCTGGCGGAAGAACTGGAATTACATAGCGTGCCTCTGGCCTTTCTCTTCGGGGAGAAAACCTATTACAACTACCCCGACAACCGGGAGATGAGCCCCAAGGACTTCTACGACCGGCTGCGGGGAGGCGAGATGGCCACCACCAACGCCATCAATGTGGGACAGGCCGCCGAGCTGTTTACCTCCCTGCTGGAACAGGGGCTGGACGTTCTGGTCTTGAGCTTCTCCTCCGGCCTGTCCACCTCCTACAACTCGTACCGCATTGCCGCCCAGGACGTGTCCGCCCAGTATCCGGAGCGCACCATCTGTGTGGTGGACACCCTGTGTGCCTCTCTGGGCCAGGGCATGCTGGTGTATCAGGCCGCCAAGCTGCGCCAGGCCGGAAAGTCCCTGGAAGAAGTGCGGGACTGGGTGGAGCAGAACAAGCTCAAGCAGTGTCACTGGTTTACCGTGGATGACCTGTTTTTCCTCAAGCGGGGGGGCCGTGTCTCTGCGGCCACCGCCGTGGTGGGCACCATGCTGCAAATTAAGCCTGTACTCCATGTGGACAACGACGGACACCTCATCAATGTGGCCAAGGCCCGGGGGCGCAAGGCCTCCCTGCTGGCCCTGGTGGATAAGGTGGGAGAACTGGGGGAGGACGTGGCCAACCAGACCATGTTCATCAGCCACAGCGACTGCCAGGAGGACGCCCAGTTTGTGGCCGACCAGATCAAGGAGAAGTACGGGACCCGTGAGATTATCCTCAACTACATTGGGCCCGTCATCGGTGCCCACACCGGCCCGGGCTGCGTGGCCCTCTTCTTTACCGGAAAACACCGATAATACGCGAAAAGGGGTGCAGGTATAACCTGCACCCTCTTTTTATGCATTGCCTTGCCTGCGGCGTCAGCTGCTCTGCCGCTTCACCAGCTCCCAGGGAGCCACCAGGGACTCTGGTTTTTTGCCGTAAAATTGATCCACCAGCAGCTGAGCGGCCATCTGCCCCACGTGGTAGGAGCCGTGGGACAGGGAGGTGATGGGCACCGGGGCCAGCTGACTGTACGCGCTGTTGTCAAAGCTGACCACCGCCACATCCTGGGGGACGCGGCGGCCCGCTTGCAGCAGCACATGGATGAGGCGGGAGGCCACCTCGTCGTTGTAGCACACCGCCGCCGTACACCCATCCAGGGCTTTGAGCACCGGCTCCCAGGCCGCATCCTTTTCCAGCAAATCCCTCCGGGTTTCGGTGTTGTACCAATACACATGCTGCTGCTCCAGGGGCAGTCCTAAGTCCCGCAGACCCTCCAGATAGCCGGAGTAACGCTGTAGGCCCTGGATGTCGTCATTCTTGAACAGGCCCATAATGGCCCGGTGGCCCTTGTGGTACAGGTATTCCACCAGCAGCCGTCCCCCCCGGTAGTTGTCATCCAGCACCACCGGGCAGGCGGGCAGCTCTCGGTAGCAGCCGTGGAGAAACACCAGAGGGATGTTCCGGGCCATAATCTCCTGGTACAAATCCAAATTGGGGTTGGGCAGACCCGTCTTGATCCCCTCCACCAAAAACCCGTCGGGGACCTGCTCATTCAGGAGCATGGTAAGGATTTTGCGCTCGTTGGATACCAGGTTCTGGGTGGCATATAGGGTGAGGGAGCAGTGATTGGCGGACAAGACCGTCTCAATCTCCCTTAAAATGGAGGGGAAAATGTAGTCGCTGATGTAGGTGGTGATGACGGCCACCGTCCGCCGTCTCCCCCGGTCCCGTTTGGTCAGGTGGGAACCGCTGCCCTGGCGCCGCTGGATGAGCCCCTCGTCGGTCAAGCGGCTCAGGGCCTGCCGCACGGTCTGGCGGCTGACCTGGAACTGGGCGCAAAGGGCCTGTTCGGTGGGTAAGCGCATGGTTTCATCGTATTGTCCGGCCTGAATTTCCCGACGAAGAGTATCTGCAACCATCTGGTATTTGGGTGGCATGGAGCCCTCCCTCCTCTCTTGCGGTGGCTCGCCGAAGACACATCGCTGCTGCTAAAAATTATACCATATTTGTCCAGATCGCGCAATAACAGGAGGAGGACGGCACGAGAGCCTCCCCGCCCCAGGCGGCGCACACTCCCGCGCCTACGGGAAGCAGATGCCCTTGGCAGGCAGCTGCGCATGGTTCTTTATCAAAATACATCGGTAATACGACACTGCGTAGGGTGCCCACAGGGCATATCACCCCATGTTTTTGTGAAAATATACCCCTTTCTTCCGGATATGTCGGAGGTATTCGGAATAATTGCCCGGAAAAATATCTTGTGATTTTTGCGGATTTTGGTGTATAATAAAACGAAATGTTTTTTTGCCGTTTTGCGGCATCGCCTGGCCCGCTCCAGGTCTGGCACATTGCAACGCAAAAATGTTCCCGCCAGGTGTCAGGTACTTTTGAAAAAGGAGTAAAAAACTATGACCGCAGCTGAGAAAAAGCAACTGGCTGTGACCGCCTGCAAGGTGCGTATGGGTATCATTGAGGGGACCCATGCCGCCAAGGCCGGTCATCCCGGCGGCAGCCTGTCCGCCGCTGACCTGTTCACCTATCTCTATTTTAAGGAGATGAACGTGGACCCTGCCAATCCCAAGAATGAGAATCGGGACCGCTTTGTCCTCTCCAAGGGCCACACCGCCCCTGGTATGTACGCCGCCATGGCCCACCGGGGCTTCTTTCCCGTGGAGGACTTGCTCACCCTGCGCCACATTGGCAGTCATCTCCAGGGCCACCCCAGCATGAACTCCACTCCCGGCGTGGATATGTCCACCGGCTCTCTGGGCCAGGGTGTGTCCGCCGCCGCCGGTATGGCTCTGGCCGCCAAGTATCAGGGCAACCAGTGCCGGGTGTATACTCTGCTGGGTGACGGTGAGATTCAGGAGGGCCAGGTATGGGAGGCGTTCATGTTCGCCCACCACTACAAGCTGGACAACCTGTGTGTCATCATCGACAACAACGGTCTGCAAATTGACGGGAATGTGGCGGATGTCATGTCCCCCTACCCCATTGATGAGAAGCTGCGCGCCTTTGGCTTTGACGTGGTGGAGATTGACGGTCATAACTTCGACGAGATGGAGGCCGCCTTTGCCAAAGCCCACCAGACCAAGGTCCCCTTTGCCATTATCATGAAGACGGTGAAGGGCAAGGGCGTGAGCTTTATGGAGAACAACGCCGGGTGGCACGGCAAGGCCCCCAACGACGAGCAGGCCCAGCAGGCCATGGATGAGCTGCGTGCCAAGCTGGCAGAATTGGAGGGGATGTAACATGGCAGAGGGAAAGAAAATCGCAACCCGTGAGGGCTATGGCGCGGCTTTGAAGGAGCTGGGCGCCATCCACCCTGACATCATCGTCTTCGACGCCGATCTGGCCGGAGCCACCAAAACCAGTGTGTTCCGGGACGCCTTCCCCAACCGCCACTTCAACTGCGGCATCGCAGAGGAAAACATGATGTCCGTGGCCGCCGGCGCGGCCGCCATGGGGCTGGTGCCCTTCGCCTCCTCCTTCGCCATGTTTGCCGCCGGCCGTGCCTATGAGCAGGTGCGCAACTCCATCGGCTACCCCCATCTGAACGTGAAAATCGGCGCCTCCCACGGTGGCATTTCGGTGGGTGAGGACGGGGCCTCCCACCAGTGCTGTGAGGACTTTGCCGTCATGCGCTCCATCCCCGGTATGGTGGTCATGTCCCCCGCGGACGAGGTGGAGGCCCGGGCTATGACCAAGGCCGCCTATGAGCACCAGGGCCCTGTGTATATGCGCTTTGGCCGCTCCCCTGTCCCCGTGTTCCATGAGGAGGGCTTCACCTTCCAGATCGGCAAGGGCGAGGTGCTGGTGGACGGCACCGACGTGGCCATCATCGCCAACGGACTGTTGGTGGTTGAGGCTGTGGAGGCTGCCAAGGTGCTCCGCGAGGCCGGCATCTCCGCTCGGGTCATCAATATGGCCACCATCAAGCCCCTGGATGAGGAACTGGTGGTGAAGGCCGCGCAGGAGTGCGGTAAGATCATCACCTGTGAGGAGCACAATGTGCTGGGCGGCCTGGGCGAGGCGGTGTGCGGCGTACTCTCGGAGAAGTGCCCCACGCCGGTGCGCCGCATTGGAGTCAACGACGTGTTCGGTTACTCCGGTCCCGCCGCGGCCCTTTTGAAGGAATTCGGCCTGTGTGCAGACCATATTGTAGAGGTTGCAAAAGAATTTTTGGGAAAATAAAGATGGACGTTGCTCCGGTCATACAGTGCGAATGCTGTATGACCGGAGTTTTTTTGCTTTTTCGTAGAGCTCCTCCCGGACCTGGGATTTTTACAAAAAATTAAATATGCCGGGTATCTTTTGGCGGAAGAATCCGTGATTTTTCTCAACTCTGCCTAAATTTCTGTACTTTTTATACATTTCGCACAATACCAATAAAATGTATAACTACGCTATTGTATTTTGTCACAAGACATGATACACTGAACCTACGAAATTTTCCCTCTGGGATGAAGGCGCTCTTGTGTTCAAAACAGCGCTCGATTTTTTTAAAAGAATTGAAGGAGGAATATCATGGTTCCAAAGAAGCGGTTGCTTGCAGGGGCCTTGGCTCTGGCGACGTGTGTCAACTTGGTAACGGTTGGCGCATTTGCCGGCGCAGAGAGCCGCTCAACAAGCACACAGACATCCTCAGCCGAGGAGACGGTTTATGTCAACAGCTACAGCGGAGACAGCCGTCAAGTAGACTTTTCCAACCACTGGCGATTCAATCTGGGCAGTGGCAACGAGGCGGTGGACTACAACGATTCCGCCTGGCGGGACGTGGACCTGCCCCACGACTACAGCATTGAGCAGGAGTACTCTGCCAACAACGAGGCAGAGAGCGGCTACCTGCCCGGCGGCACCGGCTGGTACCGCAAGACCTTTACCATCTCGGAAGACTGGAAGAACAAGGTCATCACCGTGGATTTCGGCGGCGTGTACATGAACGCCACCATATATCTCAATGGTGAGGAACTGGGTTTCCACCCCTATGGATACACAGCGTTTTCCTTTGAGCTGCCCCAGGAACTGCTCAATTACGAGGGGGAGAACGTGCTGGCAGTGAAGGTGGAACACAACACCCCCTCCAGCCGCTGGTATTCCGGCAGCGGTATCTACCGCTCCGTGAACCTCACCGTTACCGATCCGGTGCATGTGGCGCAGAACGGCACCTATGTCACCACGCCCAAGCTGGCGGAAAGCAAGGGCTCCGATGGTACCGTGAACGTGGTCACCACCGTGGCCAACGACTCCAAGGAGTCTGCCACCGTGCAGGTCAAGCACACCATTTATGAGAATGGTTCTGAGGCTGCCGCTGCTACCATGGAGGGCCAGAGCGTCACCGTGGACCCCAACTCTACCGAAAATGTGACCCTCACCACCAAGATGGATAGCTTCAAGCTGTGGGACACCAACAATCCCAACCTATACACCGTCAAGACCGAGGTGGTGAAGGGGGACAAGGTGGTGGACACCTATACCACCGAGTTTGGCTTCCGTTGGACTGACTTCAACAATACCAATGGCTTCGAGCTCAACGGCGAGCCCACCAAGCTCAAGGGCGTGTGCATGCACCATGACCAAGGTGCTCTGGGCTCCGAGGCCTGGTATCGCGCCATCGAGCGTCAGGTGGAGATCCTCAAGGACATGGGCTGTAACGCCATCCGTGTCACCCACAACCCTGCTGCTGCCGAGCTCATCGAGATCGCCAACCGCAAGGGCATGATGATCATTGACGAGGCCTTTGACACCTGGACCAACGCAAAGAACAGCAACTCCCAGGACTACTCCAAGTGGTTCAATGTGCAGATCGCTGAGAACAACCAGATCCTGGGTGGCGAGGCTGGCATGACCTGGGCTCAGTTCGACGTTAAGGCCATGGCCTATCAGGATCGCAACGCTCCCGCTGTCATTATGTACTCTCTGGGCAACGAGATTTTCGAGGGTATCAGCGGCAACACCAGCAACTATCCTGAGATCGCCAAGAACCTCATCGGCTGGATCAAGGAAGTGGACAACACCCGTCCTCCCACGTTTGGTGACAATAAGCTCAAGGATGGCTGGGATATTGCCAACCGTGTGGCTCAGGTAGTGGCCGATAACGGCGGTGTGATTGGTTACAACTACTCCACCGTGGATCATCTCCAGAACGGCATAAGCAAGGGCTGGAAGGTGTACCACTCCGAGACCGCTTCCGCCGTCAACAGCCGCGGCGTGTATGACCGCAAGACTTCTCAGACGGACAAGAATGGTGACCGTCTGCTCACCTCCTATGATAAAAGCAAGGTGGGCTGGGGCGCTGTGGCCAGCGACGCTTGGTGGCGTGTCCTCCAGCAGGACGGCAGTGCTGGCGAGTTTGTGTGGACCGGCTTTGACTACATCGGTGAGCCTACTCCCTGGAATGGTGTCGGTTCCGGTGCAGCCGGCGGCACTTGGCCCGCTCCCAAGTCCTCTTACTTCGGCATCATCGACACCAACGGTCTGCCTAAAGACAGCTACTATCTGTACCAGAGCCAATGGAACGATGATGTGACCACCCTGCACGTCTTGCCCACCTGGAACGAGAGTGACGTGGTGAAGGACAGCGATGGCAAGGTGGAAGTGGTGGTGTATTCTGATGCTCCCATGGTTAAGCTGTTCCTGAACGGAAAAGAAGTGGGCAGTGCTACCTCCACAGAGCAGGGCGATACCTACAAGTATCGTACTTTCACCAGCGGATCTGGTGCCTTTACCCCAAAATCTGACCATGAGAGCCTGTATGCAACCTTTATGGTGCCCTATGCAGCGGGTACTCTGGAGGCTAAGGCATACAATGCTCAGGGCGAAGAGATCACCCAGACTGAGGGCCGCGACGTGGTGAAGTCCACCAGCAGTGCAACTCAACTCACCCTCACCGCTGATAAGAAGAGCATCGTGGCCGATGGCGACGATCTGAGCTACATCACCATCGACGTCAAGGACAAGGACGGCAACTTGGTCAACACCAATAACGTGAATGTCCAACTCTCTATTGAGGGCAACGGTAAGATTGTGGGCGTGGACAACGGTCGTCAGATTGATCACACCTCTTACCAGAGCACCAGCCGTAATGTGGGCGCCGGCCAGTTGGTGGCCATCGTTCAGTCCACCGATAAGGCAGGCTCCTTCACCGTAAAGGCCACCGCAAATGGCCTGAAGGCTGGTTCTGTCACCGTGACCACCACCGAAGCTCCCCAGGAGGGTGACCAGAACAACCCCGTGGTCAGCTACGAGATCTCTCGTTACCACTACGTGAAGGTGGGGAATGCCCCCGTTCTGCCCGAAAAGGTCACTGTCACCTACAAGGACGGCAAGACCAAGGAACTGGGTGTGAAGTGGAATTCCTATGAGAATGACCTGATCAACAAGGTGGGCTCCTTCGCCATTAGCGGCGTGATTCAAGAGGTGAACGTCACCGCTACGGTGAACATCACCATGCTGGATCAGGTGGCGGCCCTGCTCAACTACTCCGCTGCCGTTCAGGTGGGCGGTCAGGTCGCCCTGCCCAACACCCGTCCCGCTGTGCTGGCCGATGGCCAGATCCTCAACGCTGAGTTCCCGGTCACCTGGGACAGCACCGACGGCATTACCGACGAAGCCGGCATCAAGGTGATCAACGGCACCAGCCAGGTGTTTGGCGAGGATGTTGACGTCACCGCTACCATTCGCGTGGCAAAGGGCACTGTGACCATTGGCGACAACGTGGCCAAGAGCGCACAGCTGAGCCAGAGCATTCCCGATAACCTGCAGAGCGACAGCCTGGAGGCGATTGTGGACGGAAGCACCGTTGCTAGCGCGAACTCCAGCGGCGGCCCCAACAAAACCGTTTGGACCAACTACAAGTGGTCTCAGGAGGCCGATGGAAACGACAAGTCTTACATCAACTTCAAGTATGATACCGCCCAGAACCTGGGGCAGGTAGAGCTGTACTTCTTTACCGACGCCTATTCCACCTCTTTGCCCAAGGAAGTGTCCTTCCAGTGGAACCTGGGCGAGACGGAGAGCGGCTGGACGGATGTCAAGGTTGCAGACACCACCGATCCGGTGAAGGTGGAGCAGGAGGGCAGCGAAGTGTATAAGGTGGTTTACACCTTTGCTTCTCCCGTCCCCGCCGTGCAGCTGCGGATCCATCTCACCAATCAAGAGGGCAACAAGGGCGGTGAGGGTCGCAACTACTGCGTGGGCATCACCGAGGCCAAGCTGAATCTGGCTGTGGAGAGTTTCCCCATCAGCAGTTCCGACGCCCTCACCGGCATCACCGTCAACGGCCAGGCCTGGACCCAGAGTGAGCTCAACGCCCGCACCTATTCCACCGAGGCCCTGCTGGTGGATACCCTGGAGGTGGACAACCAGAACAACGTGGCCTACACCAAGTTGGATGCCTACAACGGTGTGGTGAAGATCCTCACCGAGTCGGAGGATCACTCCACCCGCGGCACCTACACCATTCAGTTGGGGGCTGCCCCCTCCGCCGGCGATCCCGCAGATGGAAGCCGGGACTACGACTACCAAAAGACCAAGGCCACCGCAGCCAGTCAGCAGCTGCCCGCCTCTGGCAACGAAGGCCCCGTGGAATTCGCCGTGGACAACAAGCGTGAGACCTTCTGGCACTCCAACTGGAATGAGGATCTCACCAGCAAGGCCGATAAGCGCTACATCCAGCTGGAGCTGGAGGAAGCCACCATGCTGGACGCTCTGCGCTACCAGCCCCGCAGCACCGTGGCCAACGGCATCGTCACCAAGTACCGGGTGGACGTGAGCATGACCGGTGAGGATGGCTCCTGGACCACCGTGGCTGAGGGCAATTGGGCCCATGACACCAACTGGAAGATTGCTGCCTTTGAGGAGGCTACCCAGGCCAAGTTTGTGCGTCTCTACGGCGTGGAGACCCGCGGCAGTTCCGGCGACACCCCCAACAAGTTTATGTCCTGCGCCGAGCTGCGTGTATGCGTGGCTCAGGAGAAGCCCGACCTGTCCACCGCCACCGTGACCTTGGAGAAGGACACCTATGAGTACACTGGCCAGGCCATCCAGCCTCAGGTCACCGTGGTTCTGGACGGTCAGACCTTGAAGTACGGCCTGGACTATGTGGTGGACTACAAGAACAACGTGGCCCCCGGCATTGGCACGCTTACCGTGCGCGGCATCTTGAACTACACTGGCTCTGTGACCAAGGAGTTCACCATCCAGGCCACCAACCTGGAAGTGGACAAGGTGCAGGAAGTCTCTGTGGTGACGCCTCAGGGCGAGCTGCCCGCGCTGCCTAAAACCGTTCAGGTGACCTTCACCAATGGCACCAGCCTGGACTGCGCCGTGGAGTGGAAGGCCGTCACCGAGGACGACGTGGCCCAGGTGGGCAACGTGTTCACCGTGGAGGGCACCGTGTCCCTGCCCAACGACAAGACCACCACCGCTACCGCCACCGTCCGGGTTTCCACCGGCAACCTGGCTCTGGCTCAGAGTGGAAGCACCCTGCCTCTGGCCGTGTCCTTCTATGCCCCCAACAGCGACAGTGCTGTGAACATCAATGACGGCAACAAGTCCTTCAGCGTGGCTGCGGACAAGAAGGTCTGGTCCGACTGGGAGAGCGGCAAGTTCCATGAGGCTCCCTGGGTCGCCATCATCCTGGGTGAGGGCGAGGCTCCTGTGGCCACCACTGTGGACCGCATCTCCATTGGCTTCATTGATGAGGCCGCCAGCGACAACCCCGATGTGGCTTCCGGCAGCAAGGTGCGCCTGCCTGCCTCCTATGAGATTCAGGCATACGTCGGCACCGACGCGCTGGATTACAATGCCGAGAATGTCAACGATGGCCGTAACTGGTCTGTCATGAACAACGACGCCAACTGGAAGACCGTGGCTACGGTCACCGAGCTACCCGCTTCCGCCGACTTTGCTCAGATGCTGGATACCAGCTTTGAGGCCGTGAAGACCACCGCCATCCGTGTGGTGATGAAGCCTCAGGAAAACCAGTGGGTGGGCGTGGACGAACTGGAAATCTACGGCCCCGGCGAGGAGACGCCCGAGACCTACACCGTCACCGTCAAGACCGAAGGCCAGGGCACTGCCTCCGCCGATCCCACCACCGCCACCGCCGGCACCGCCGTCACCCTGACCCAGAAGGCAGCGGACGGCTGGCACTTCGTGAAGTGGACGAGTGAGGAGGTCACCGTGAACAACGACAGCTTCACCATGCCCAAGGGCAACGTCACCATCACGGCTGTCTTTGAGCAGGACGAGGCGCCTATCCCCAGCGAGTCACCCGAGCCTTCTACTCCTGTGGAGCCCAGCCCCGAGCCCTCCACTCCCGTGGAGCCCAGCCCCGAGCCCTCCACCCCTGTGGAGCCCAGCCCCGAGCCCTCCACTCCTGTGGAGCCCAGCCCTGAGCCTTCCGCCCCTGTGACCGGCGGGGATGTGATTCTGGACAACAACACTGGTAGCCAGATCACCATGGGCAACGCCGACCAGGTGTTTGACCCCAACACCGTGATTACGGTGGACAACGTCAAGAACGGTGACATCTACACCCGTGTGGAGAAGGCCCTGAGCGGCGTGGTCTCTGACATGAGCCATGCGTATGTCATGGAAATTACCGCCCTGCTGGATGGCAAGCCGGTTCAGCCTGATGGAGCCGTACAGGTGACCTTTGCCATTCCGGATGGTCTCTCTGCCGACCACTTGAAGCTGTTCTATGTGGCTGAAAATGGTGAGAAGGAGGAGGTTTCCATCACCGTGAACAAGACCGCCAACACCGTGACCGCCAACCTCACCCACTTCAGCACCTATGTGCTGGCCAATGTGACTGTGGATGAGGGCACCGGAACCGTTCCCCCCACCGGCGACGCCAGCCAGCTGGCTCTGTTTACCGGCGTGATGCTGGTCAGCACCGCCTGCGTGGGCCTGGTGGTCGTGAGCCGCAAGCGCAGAAGCTAAGAAAATATGCCATAACTTTGGCATAAGAAGAAAACCAAAGCCCCCGAGGCCGGCATTGCCGGCCTCGGGGGCTTGTCTTTGAACAAAAAGGAAAAGGGGCTCCGGGGCCACAGCAAAGCCCCGGAGCCAGAAAAAAGGAGAAATGAAATGAAAAGAAGAAATCACTTGTACGATACAAAGGATACCCACAAATCGTTACAAATATACCGATGAAAATGTTACAAAAGAATAAAATCTTTTTACCGTGCCATGAGCCGGATGTCGTCCCCGTAGAAGGTGAGTTCCTGGTATGACCCCGCCAGCCGGGACACCACTTGAGGGGTGTAACGGCGGGCAATCTGCTCCATGGATAAATTGGTGGAGATGATGGTGTGACGGCCTGCCTGGAGGCGGCTGTTGACCACCTCATAGAGGGAGGACTGGGCCAGAGGGGTGGTGAGTTCGCTGCCCAGGTCGTCCAAAATGAGCAAGTCGCAGTTGAGGTACCGCCGGGTGTCGTCCCGGGCCTGCCGCTCTTGCCCCAGGTCCCGGGAGAACTTCCGGGCCTCAAAGGTGGAGAAGAGGCTGATGGCGGTGTCATACACCACCGAGTGGCCCTGTCCAGACACTTCCCGGGCAATGCAGCCGGAGAGGAAGGTCTTGCCCAGCCCGGTGCCGCCGGAGAGGAGCAGATTGCGCAGAGGGTAGTTGGGAAAGCGGCGGGCGAAGCCCTCGCACACCGTCACCACCCGCTTCATATTCTCCCGGGGGGAGCGGTCCACCCCCTGCCAGGGCTGGTCGGAGTACACGTCCAGGCGCAGATGGTCAAAGTTTTGCTCGTCGGTGAGGTTGAGCAGGGCGGTGAGGGCCTTCATCTGCTCCTGGGCACACAGCTCCTTGAGACAGGTGCACATCTCGGACCCGGCCCAGCCGGTGTCCCCACACGCTTTGCAGGCGGGGGTGTCGTCCAAGGCATCCGGCTCATAGCCCATGGAGTGGAGCAGCTGGGCCCGTTGGGCCTGCAAGTCCAGGTTGCGCCGCCGAATGTCGGCAATCTCAGGGCCGTCGGCCTGAATGGGCTTGCCGGAGATGGCCAGCCCAGCCAACTCGGCCATGGTCCCTCCAATGGCCCGGTCCAACTCCCGCAGTTTGGGCTGTTGGCGGTAGAGCTGCTGTTCCAGATCCCAGCGGCGGCGGCTGCGAATTTCACGGCGGCGGGCCAGCCGGGCACTGGCACGCTGGACAATGGCGGCATCGTAGGACATTTAGTTCCCACCTTTCTCCTGCTGCTGCAAAAATTGATCCAACCAGTCGGATTGCTGTCGAATGCGGCTCTGGCTGGGTTGGTAGTTCTCCTGGGGCTTGGCTCCCTGGGTTTGGGGCTTGGTCTGGGGCTTGCCGCCCCGCTCCTGCTCCACCTGCTGGGGGGTGGTGAAGCCGGACTTCTTCCAGGACTCCAAAATCTTGTTCACATAGGGCCAGTTCATCTGCCCCTTGCGGAAAATGGTGCGCTCATAGGCCAGATGAATCATCTCATCGCTAAAGCCCCATTGCACCCAACGGTTGATGTACTCCCGCTCCCGGTCGATGGCGGGCCGCTTCTGGGTGACCCCCACGGCGGAGAGCACCCCCCACTCCCGCTGGTCGATGCTCTCTTGGGCGCGCAGAAACTCCTCCGCACGCTCCACGGTGGTGATGCCCAGCCGCTTCCAGCGGAAGGCCTCCTTTTTCACCTCGGTCATCCGGGGCGGAGGGGAGTCGGGCCCCCGTTGACGGCGGCTGGAGCGCACCACATACCCCGCCAGCATGAAAATGACCTCCACCGGTAGGGCCAGGTAGTCGTAAATGGTGTACAGACTCTTCAAATCCGTGTCGGAAAACACTTTGCCCAGCATCCGCTCCATCTCCAGGTACAGCCCGTGGAAGCTGTGCTCCCGCTCCAGAGCGTCGGCGATGTCACCCCGGGTGTATTCGGGGGGGCGGTCATCCTGGAGCACCGGCTGGGCGGGGGCGGAGGTGCCGGGGCAGCTGCCCGCAGCCAGCCCCATGGCCGTGAGGCGGGCAAAGGCGGCACTGATCCGTCCCTGGTCCCACTTCAGCTGCTGGGCGGCCTGATCCGGGTTGCTCCCCGCCTGGAGTAGGGCCAGGTAGAGCAAAGCACAGTCCCCGTCTCCCGCCTCCACCAGCCGACGGACGGACTGGGCGGTCATGGACAGCACTTCATTGGGCAGCAGCAACACGGACATGGGGGCATACCTCCTGGTTTCTCGTTGTATCGAGTCTATTTTACAGGAAATCACCAGGGATGACAACTGAAAAATCCAGGCAGTCCACAGGGGTGCATATCACAAAAACTGTGCAAACACCGAGGCGGACACCACAGTGAGAATCCCCGCCACGGCAATGGCCAAACTGCTCATGGCACCCTCCACTTGGCCCAGCTCCATGGCCTTGGCGGTGCCGATGGCATGGGCGGCGTTGCCCAAGGCCAGACCCTTGGCAATGGGGTGCTGAATGCGGAACAGGGAGAAAATGAAATCGCCAATGACGTTGCCCAGAATCCCGGTGACAATGATGACTGCGGTGGTGATGGCCACCACGCCGCCCAGCTCCCGGGACAGATCCATGCCGATGGCGGTGGTCACCGACTTGGGCAGCATGGTCACATACAGCTGATGATCCAGACCGAAAAGCATGGACAGGGCCAGAATGCCCACGCCGCCAGCGATGATGCCCGCCCCCAGGCCGCACAGAATGGCCAGCCAGTTCTCCCGCAGCAGCTGCAACTGCCGGTACAGCGGCACGGCCAGGGCCACGGTGGCGGGGGTGAGCAGATAGGACAGGTACTGGGCCCCGGCGTAGTATTCCTCATAGGGGATGCCCAGGGCCTTGTTAAACAGAATCACACAGCAGATGGCTATGAGCAGGGGATTGAGGATGGCCAGGGCGAACTTGCGCCGCAGCAGCAGCCCCACCTCATATCCCGCCAAACTGACAGCCACCCCAAAAAACAGGGAATTTCCCAGGAAATCAGCCATGCTTCTCCCTCCGTTTCATGACAAATTGGGTCACATGTCCTGTGACCACCATCACCAGCACTGTGGTGAGCACCATAATAATCAGCACCGGTGCCAGCACGGGGCGCAGCTGATCCCAACTCTCGGTGAGCCCCACGGCGGCGGGGACGAACATCACCGGCATGATGGCGATGAGAAAGTCCGATGCCCGCTCCACCTGCTCCAGCCGGATGATACCGGTGCACAGGCATAAAAGCATGAGCACCAGGCCGTACACACTGGCCGGGACAGGGAGGGGAATCAGGGATTTCAAGCCCTCTCCCACAAAGGACAGAAGCAGAATAATTAGAAATTGTCGCAGCAGCTTCAAGGCAATCCCTCCAAACGGGTGAAATTTACTTTCAAAATACTAGACTTCCCCACTCCATCTGTCAATCTTCAAAGTGTATAAAACCCTGCCGCCAAATACCACCTTTTCTTGCCAAGGTCGCCACGGTTTTCCTTGACAGGGCGTGGGGCATTGTGTATACTTGTATTAAGTTAATAATACAAGGAGGTGGACCTATGGGTTGGAATATCTCAGACAGTGGTCCCATCTGGATGCAGCTGCACCAGCAGCTGATGCAGCGCATTTCCGCCGGTGTATACCCCAAGGGCAGTAAGCTGCCTACGGTGCGAGAATTGGCGGCAGAAGCTGGGGTCAACCCCAACACCATGCAGCGGGCGTTGGCGCAGCTGGAGGCGGACGGGCTGGTGGTGACCAACCGCACGGCGGGGCGTACCGTCACCGAGGACGGGGAGGTGCTGGCCCGGATGTGCCGGCGGCTGGCCCGAGACCAGATTCAGACTTATTTTGACGGCATGAAGCGGCTGGGCTTTACGCATCAGCAGGCCGTGGAATTTGTGCAAACCTGGAAGGAGGAAGAGAGATGAACCAAGATTTGATTGTCTGTCAGGGGCTGGGCAAGACCTTTGCCCACACCAAGGCTCTCGTGGATGTGAATTTGAACGTTGGGCGGGGAAAGCTGGTGGGGCTGCTGGGCCCCAACGGCTCGGGCAAGACCACCCTCATTAAGCTTCTGTGCGGGCTGCTGCAGCCCACCTTTGGCACCCTGACCATCAACGGCTATACCCCCGGGGTGGAGACCAAGGCCCATGTGAGCTATCTGCCTGACCGGATGTATTTTGCCGACTGGATGAAAACCCGGGATCTGATGGACTTTTTCGCGGACTTTTACCCGGATTTTGACCGGAACAAGGCAAATGACATGTGCAGCAGCTTGAAGATCCAGCCCACCGACCGCATCAAGTCCATGTCCAAGGGCACCAAGGAGAAGTTACAGCTGTGCCTGACCATGAGCCGTCAGTCTCACCTGTATCTGCTGGATGAGCCCATCGCCGGGGTGGACCCGGCGGCCCGGGACTTCATTCTCAACACCATTTTGACCAACTACAACCCTGAGGCCACGGTGATGATTTCCACCCATTTGATCGGAGACGTGGAACGTGTGCTGGACGAGGTGGTGTTCCTCCACCAGGGCCGGGTGATCCGTCACGACGCCGTGGACGACATCCGCACCCAGGAGGGCAAAAGTGTGGATGACGTGTTCCGGGATATGTTCCGGGCCAACCCCAACGGAGGTGAGTTCTATGCTGGCTAAATTACTGAAATATGATTTCAAATCCATGCTCAAGATATTCCTCCCTCTGTGGGGGGTGCTGCTGGTGGTGTCTGCCATCAACCGCCTGTTTTCTGGTTCCGGGCTGGATCAAAACGGTGGCCTGGGTCTGCTCAACTCTCTGATGGTGCTGCTGTATGTGCTGCTGATTGTGGCGGTGATGGTGGTGACCACCGTCATCATCATTGCCCGTTTCTACCGGGGACTGTTGAAGGATGAGGGGTATCTCATGTTCACCATCCCCGTGCACCCCTGGCAGCTCATCACCTCCAAGCTCATCAGCGCCATGGTGATCTCCCTGCTCAGTTCTCTGGTGGCGGTGGCGTCGGTGTTTATCATCGCCTCCTTCCCTGGCATGTGGGATGTCCTGGGGCAGGCCATGAAAGAACTCTCCCAGCAGGTTCCCAACTTCACCCCTCTGGTGGTGTTGCTGGTGATTTCCCTCTTTGTGTCGATGATCTACTCCATTACCCAGGTGTACGCCGCTATGGCTCTGGGTCATCTGGCCTCCAGCCACCGGGTGGGCTTTGCAGTGCTGGCCTTTATTGTGCTCAACATGATCTGGTCCACTGTGAGCACCGTCATCGGCCTGTTTGGCTACCCGGATGTGACCGATTCCCTGGTGATCGTCACAGGCACGGACGCTGTACTCAATATGGGAGCCTTCTCGGACCTGCTGATTACGTCTTTGGCGTGGGGCATTGTGCTCAACCTGGTGCAGTGTGTGGTGCACTTTGTGCTCACCAACTACATCCTCAGCCGTCGGCTGAACCTGGAGTAAGTGCAACGAAGAGAGAGGAGCCATAGAAATATTGATTTTGCGGATTTTGCCAGCATTGCTTCTAATTGTAGATGTATGGGCACTGCTCAACGTACGACGGGAGTGGAAGTGCGCAGAGAAAACAAATGCTACATGTGGAGAGTGGGAGGAAAAAGTTCGCCCATACCTTCGTACCATGCAGATTACCAGTGTTGCTATCGCAGTTTGCGTCATTGTAGCTGTGATTGTTCGGTAAGAAAGCCTATGTAAGCAGAGAGAGGAGCGTCCCCTATGCAACTGATTCTTGACCAAATTACCAAGTCCTTTGGCAGCAAAGAAGTGCTGAAAGGGGCCAGTTTCACTTTTGAAAAGGGGAAAATCTATGGGCTGTTGGGCCGCAACGGCTCGGGCAAGACCACCCTGTTCAACTGCCTGGCGGCGGAGTTCCCCGCCGACAGCGGCGCCGTCACCCTGGTGGAGGACGACGGGCAGACCCGGGAGCCCAAGCAGGGGGACATCGGCTATGTGCTCTCCACCCCGGTGGTGCCGGAGTTTCTCACCGGTGTGGAGTTTGTGAAGTTCTTTCAGGAGATCACCGAGGACAAAAGCGGACGCACCCCGGATCAATGGCTGGAACTGGTGGGGCTGGCCCCGGACGACGGCCGCCGGCTCATGCGGGGCTACTCCCACGGCATGAAGCACAAGATTCAGATGCTGTGCTTTCTCATTGGCAGGCCGCCGGTGATTTTGCTGGATGAGCCGCTGACCAGCTTTGACGTGGTGGCGGCACTGGAGATGAAAAACCTGCTGCGGGAGATGAAAGAGAATCACATCATCCTCTTCTCCACCCACATTCTCCAACTGGCGGCGGATTTGTGTGATGAAATTGTCCTGCTCCACCAGGGTGAGCTGGAGGGCGTGGACAATGCCAAAATCCACACCCCGGAATTTGAGTCCTACATCGTAGACCTTTTGACCCAGGAGGATGAGGATGAGGAGGAGGTGGAGGCGTGAAGCTGAAAAACGTCTTTCTCCTCTACCGCATCCGCTCGGCCATGGCGGGCAACCAGATCATCTACTGGCTGACCCGGGTGAAGCTGCTCAACCGGGTGTTCACCGATAAGCTCTACACCGTGGAGGATGGCAAGCTGGCCCTGTCCATGATGGTGTCGTTGTACCGGGTGGTGCGGGCACTGGCGGGCAAGGCCCTGTATCTGGCCATCATCTGGCTCCTTCCTTTGGGCCTATCCGATGTGGAGACCTTTTCCAAGGATGGGTTTGCCCTGTCGGTGTGGATGTTCTTCTGGCTCAGCTTTGTGGCTGGCACCATGCTTCAACCCGTGTCCATGGAGCCGTCCCAGCTGAAGTATACCTGTGTGCGGCAGATGGGGATGAATGCCGCCGAGTACCAAAACACCGAGATGTTCACCCACCATTTGGCGGCCTTTGCCGGGTTCACCCCCTTTCTCATGCTGTGGGGCGGGATGACCGGGACAGGGGTGCTCCAGGGGCTTCTGCTCTCCCTGGCTCTGGCCTGTGTGCGGATTTTGGCGGAGTGGTTCCACCTGGAACTGTACCGACGGTTCCACGTTATGCTCAGCGGCAAGGTTCTGTACACCCTGGGGCTGATTGTGCTGTGCCTGGCCCTGGCCTATGCGCCCATGCCCTTCGGGATGGTACCCGATTTCTCCAAGGGTCTGCTCCACCCGGTGACCCTGGTGGTGCTGGTGGTGTTGGCGGCAGTGTGCGCCCGGGCCATTTTCCGCTATCCCTGCCATTATGCGTTGATTCTGACCACCTGCCAGGGGGATAAACTCCCGGGGCAGGCCCAGAAGAAAACCGTCCAGCAAAAGCAGTTTGACCAGGTCAAGCTGAAAGACAGCGATTTGGACACAAAAGCCGACTTCTCCCATCTCCACGGCTGGAACTATCTCCAGGCCATTTTCTTCCGCCGCCACCGGCGGATGCTCCTCAAGCCCGTTTTCATCGCCATGGCCATTCTGGCGGCGGTGACGGTGGTGGGATGCGGCCTGTTGATGTGGATGGGACGAGATGAGGACGTGATGGAGTTGTTCGGCATGGTCACCCAGGCCCTGCCTCTGTGCGTGTTTTTGCTCTACTCCATCGACAATTTTATCGGAGAACGCATCTGCAAGGCCATGTTCTACAACTGCGATCTGGCCCTGCTGCGCTACGGCTGGTACCGGGAGCGGGATGCCATTTTGAAGAACTTTCTCCTGCGCTGGAAAATGCTGTGTGGGGTCAACCTGATGCTCAGCGGGACGGTGTGCGCCATGTTCATCCTCCTCACGGTGGTGGCGGGGGGACGGCCTGCCATGGGAGAGTTTATCCTCTTTTTGCTGGCTCTTTTGTCCCTGGGGGTGTTTTTCGCCACCCACTCCCTGGCCCTGTACTATCTGTTCCAGCCCTACACCTCGGACTTGGACACCCAAAATCCCCTGTTCAAGATCTTCAGCATTGGCATGTATCTGGTGTGCTGGCTGGCGATGCAAGTCCATGCCGCCCCCACCTGGTTTGCCTTGGCGGTGTTTGCCGTCACCGTGGGATACTCGGTGGTGATGCTGGCCCTGGTGCTGCGCCGGGCGCCTAAGACCTTCCGGGTGAAATAAGGAAAGGGCGCATCCGCGCCCAGAGCGGCAAGGCATGGGACTTCTGTATCAGGTATGAAACGGATGGGGAAAGGAGTTCAAAGATGAAAAAATTTTTGCCAATTGCGTTGGTTGTTTTGATTTCGCTGGGTATGTTGACGGCGTGCGGACCCAAGAGCCCCAAAGATACGGTTTCCAAAGAATTGGGCCTTGACGTATCGGACGGGAAAGAAATCTCCAATTATGATACCCACAGTGGGAATGGGGACGGAACTTCCTGTGTTGCCATCCGCTTCGAGGATGACACAGTTTTGAAAGAAATTCAGGAAAATCAAGACTGGAAGAAATTCCCTCTGGATGAGACGGTGCAGGCATTGGTCTATGGAGTATCGGATGAAACCGGCGGCACGGGCCCGCTTTTGGTAGATAACGACGGGAATGACTTGGTGCCGGAAATTCGCAATGGTTATTATCGGTTGATTGATCGGCAAACGGACAAAGAAACGGATATTCTGCACCGATATTCCTTTAATTTCACGGTGGGGCTGTACGATACAGACAGCAATGTTTTGTACTGCTGCGACCTTGATACATAACACGGAACAAGTGCATGGTTCTGGCGTGTGCTGCGGAAGCTGTGCCCAATGCCTTGCAAGCAAGGAAACCCTGCCGGGGAGATGCTGCTGCGTCTCCCCGGCGTTTTTGTCTGCGTTCATCGTGGCTTGATTTTCAGCTTGCCAGAGGCATGGGAGAAGGGCAATCCCTCTCCAGCACTGCCGTCAGGCAGTGCCACCTCCCCCAGAGGGAGAGTCAAGGCGGAGCGTCCCCTTGCCTTTTCCCCTGGTTTTGGATAAGATAGAGAAAAAACCGCCAAAAAAGGGAGATTGCTATGAGCCTGTTTCGCTGCCCCATCTGCGCCGCCCCCTTGACTCGGGCCGGCCGCGCCTACACCTGCCCCAACCGCCACAGCTACGATGTGGCCAAAGAGGGGTATGTCCATCTGCTGCCTGCAAACCAAAAGCACTCCGCCAACCCCGGGGACGACAAGGCCATGATCGCCGCCCGCACCGCCTTTTTGGACGGGGGCTACTACGCCTCCCTGCGGGAGGCCATCTGTGCCGCCGTGTCCGCTCACGGAGGACACAACCTCAAAATCCTGGACGTGGGGTGTGGAGAGGGGTACTACACCCAGGGCTTCAGCCAGCTGCCTGGGGCGGAGATTGCCGGGGTGGATTTGTCCAAGGCGGGGCTGAAAAAGGCGGCTCGCCGGGTCAAAGAGGCGGAGTTTGCCGTGGCCTCGGTGTACCACCTGCCGGTGGCCGACCAGGCGGTGGACGTGGTGGTGGACTGCTTTGCCCCTCTGGCTTTGGAGGAGTACCGCCGGGTTCTGCGCCCCGGTGGGCTATTTGTCTATGTGGTGCCCGCCCCCCAGCATCTCATGGAGATGAAAGCGGTGCTCTACGACACCCCCTACCCCAATCCCGAAGAAAACGTGGAGTATGAGGGCTTTACCTATGTGGACATTGTGCCGGTGACCACCACCTTCGCCTTGGAGGGGCAGGCCCCCATCCAGGCCCTGTTTGGGATGACCCCCTACGCCTGGAAAACCCCCAAGGCGGGGGTGGAGCGGCTGGGACAGTTGGAGAAGCTGACTGTGACGGCGGACTTCCGGGTGCATGTATTTCGCCGGGAGGGTTGCAACAATCCCAGTTGTGTGCTATGATTTCTTTATCAGACTGCAATGCTAAGGAGGAACTTCCCATGTCCAAAATACAAGCCATTCCCGAGCGTGACCAGATTTCCGTGGAGGAGACCTGGAACCTCACCGACCTGTACGCCGACGACGCCGCCTGGCAGGCCGAATTTGAGGTGGCTCAGACCTATCCCGCCAAGCTCTCCGCCTACGCCGGACGGCTGGGCGAGAGCGGCGCTACCCTACTGGAGTACCTGGAGCTGTGCCAGGAGGCGGACACCATCCTGAACAACCTGGCCAACTACGCCTATCGCAAGGGAGACCAGGACACCCGCGTGGCCCAGTACCAGGCCATGGAGGGCAAGATCAGCTCTCTGGGGGTGGAGATCAGCGGGGCTACCGCCTTTGAGACCCCCGAGCTGCTGGCCATTGATCCGGCCAAGCTGGAGGGCTTTTTCCAGGAGGAGCCGGGGCTGGAGCTGTACCGCCGCTACCTGACCATCATCCAGGAGAAGCGGGCCCATGTGCTTTCGGATGCCGAGGAGAAGCTGCTGGCTGCGGTCAGCGACCTGGCACAGGCCCCCAACGATGTGTATGCCAAGCTCACCTATGCCGACCTCACCTTCCCCTCCGCCACCGACGGCGAGGGCAATGAGGTGCCCCTGTCCAACGGAGCCTTTGTGCCCACCCAGATGAGCGAGGACCGGGTGCTGCGTCGCAACGCCTTCCAGACCTTCTACGGGGTGTATGGGAAGGTGCGCAACACCGCCGCCGCCACCTTGAATGCTGAGGCCAAGCAGCGTCAGTTTTACGCCAACGCCCGCAAGTACCCCTCTGCCCTGGCTGCGGCTGTGGCGGG
>CALXDO010000094.1 GCA_944387075.1 uncultured Oscillospiraceae bacterium
CACCTTCACCTTGGGCTCGGTGCCGGAGGGACGGACGATGACGGAGGTGCCGTCCACCAGCTCGTAGCGCAGCACGTTGGAGCCGGACAGCTCCATGGTGGTGCGGTCGCCGGTGGCGGCGTCCACCCCGCTGCCGCCCTTGTAGTCCTTCCACTGGGCCACGGCGGTGCCGCCCACTTCCTTGGGGGGATTGGCTCGCAGGTCGGCCATGAGCTGGGCCATTTTCTTCAGGCCGTCCAGGCCGGGCATCACCAGGTTCATGGTGCGCTCGCCGAAGTGGCCGTACTTCTCATAGAGGCCCTGGAGAGCGTCGTACAGGGTCATGCCCTGCCCTGCGTACCAGGCGGCCATCTCAGTGAGGGCCACGGAGGCGGTGACGGCATCCTTATCCCGGACGAAGCTGCCCAGCATGTAGCCGAAGGACTCCTCATAGGCCATGATGACGTTGCCCTCGCCGCTGCTCTCCAGCTGGTCCTTCTTCTCGGCCAGGAACTTGAAGCCGGTGAAGGTGTCAAAGCACTCCAAGCCGTTGTCCTCCGCCACCTTGCGGGCCATCTCGGTGGTCACCAGGCTCTTGAGGGCCACGGGGTTTTCCGGCATCTTGCCGGTACGACGCTTGGCCCCAATGAGGTAGTCCAGCAGCAGCACACCGGTCTGGTTGCCGCTGATGACCACAAAGTCGTCATCCTTGGTGCGCACCATGATGCCCACACGGTCGGCGTCGGGGTCGGAGCCCAGAATGAAGTCGGCACCCTCCCGCTTGGCGATGTCCACCGCCAGGGCAAAGCCCTCGGGGTTCTCGGGGTTGGGAGAGACCACGGTAGGGAAGTTCCCGTCAATGATCATCTGCTGGGGCACGCAGATCACATGCTTCATGCCCAGACGGCGCAGAGCCTCGGGAATCAGCTTGTAGCCGGTGCCGTGGAAGGGGGTGTACACCATTTTGAAAGTGTCGGCCACGGCGTCCACAGCCTGTTGGTCGTTGACCTGCTCCATGACGTTGGCCAGGAACTTCTCGTCGGTCTCGGTACCCAGCAAGGTGATGCGGCCCTCGGCCACAGCCTTGTCATAGTCCATGGTCTTGACGCAGTCGAACACGTCCAATGCCTGCATTTTGGCAGCCACCTTATCAGCGGGGCCGGGAGGCAGCTGGGCGCCGTCAGACCAGTATACCTTGTAGCCGTTGTACTCCTTGGGGTTGTGGCTGGCGGTGATGTTGATGCCCGCAATGCAGCCATACTCCCGAATGGCAAAGGACAGCTCCGGGGTGGGGCGCAGGGAGTCGAACAGCCGCACAGGAATGCCGTTGGCAGCCATCACACAGGCGGCCTCCTGGGCAAAGAGGGCGGAGTTGTTGCGGCAGTCAAAGCACACCGCAATGCCCTTGGCGGCGGCCTCAGGCCCTTCCTCCAAAATCACCTGGGCAAAGGCCTGGGTGGCATGGCGCACCACATGCACATTCATGCGGTACAGGCCCACACCCATGGTGCCACGCAGACCGGCGGTACCAAATCCCAGCTGGGAGAAAAAGCGGGACTCAATTTCCTTCTCGTCCCCGGCAATGGCGGTCAGTTCCGCCTTCTCCTCCTGGGACAGGGCCGAGCTTTCCAGCCAACGCTGATACTGAGCTTTGTAATCCATCATAATTCCTCCTCAAAATTCAGAGTATGTCTTAAAATGCAAAGTTGCCGTCCTCAAACACAGGGATCTCCCGTCCGTCCTGGGTGGTGCCCACAATAGACAGATCCTGGGTGCCAATCATGAAGTCCACATGGGTCATGGACTGGTTCAGGCCTACCGCCTTCTGTCCAGCCTCGTCCAGCTTCTCCCCACCCTTGACGCAGTTGGGGTAGGCGGAGCCATAGGCCAGGTGGCAGGAGGCATTTTCGTCAAACAGGGTGTTGTAGAACAAAATGCCGCTGTTGCGGATGGGAGAGTCGTAGGGCACCAGGGCCACCTCACCCAAATAGGACGCGCCCTCATCGGTGTTCACCGAATCCCGCAGATACTCTTCCCCTTCTCCGGCGTGGATGCCCACAATCTTGCCGTTTTCAAAATCCAAATAGAAATCCTTCACCAGATTGCCGTTGAGGGCCAGAGGCATGGCGGCGTACACCCGTCCATGGACTCCGTCCCAGCGGGGAGCGGTGAAAATCTCTTCGGTTGGCATGTTGGCCACAAACTCCACCCCACGGGGAGTGTCCTCGCTGCCGCCGGCCCACACATGGTTTTCGGGCAGCGTGATAGTCAGGTCTGTGCCCAGGGAGTTGGTGTAGTGCAGAGTACGGAAGTTGTACTCATTGAGCAGCTTCGCCCTCCGGGCCGTGGCCTCCACATGCTCCTTCCAACGCTCCACCGCTTTCCCGTCCCCGGAAATGCGGCACACCGTGAAGATGGCCTCCCACAGAGCGTCGATGGCCTCTTCTCCCTTCTTGTCGGGGAACACCTTCTCCGCCCAGGCCCGGGTGGGATGGGCGCCAATGGACCACTGGAAGCGGTTGGCACTCAACGCGTCATGCCAAGCCCGGGTATTCTTGCCCTGCACCCGCTGCCAGGCCTGGATGCGGGAAGCGTCCACCCCTCGGAGCATCTCCGGGTCGGAGCCGATGATGGACAGGGCCGTGCACTCCTCCTGCAACATCCAGTCGAACTTCTCCTTGAGGTAGGAGGGGAATTCCTCAAACACCTTCCCGTCCGCCTTCAGATACCGCTGCCGGGTGATGAAGTCGTCGGTCCACTCCATCACCACATCCTTGGCCCCCTGGTCCAGGGCAGCCTGGGCACACAAGCGGGCCAGGGGCGCACACTCCACGGGAGCGGCCACACGCACCAACTGACCAGGCTGGATGTTCAATCCCACTTCCACCAGAAGATGGGCGTATTCTTCCAATTTTTCGTGAAAATTTGGAACCATAGGTTTGGTTCTCCTTTCGCTGTACATTTCCCACAGATGGGGAGATTTCAAGACACGACAATATTATAACATTGTCTAGAAAAAAATACAAATCGGAAATTGCATTTTTTAGTGTGATGAAGTATAATCTTTTCTATCTTAAAGTATGGAGGAGCTTGCGCCATGTTGAAAACTGTCATACCCGCAGGGTATTCCCCCTGCCTGAACCTGTACGATACCCAAAAGGCCATTGGCCTGCTCAAGCGTCTGTTTGAGGACAATTTGGGTGGCGCGCTCCACCTGCGCCGTGTGTCCGCCCCCCTGTTTGTGGAGGCCTCCACCGGCCTCAACGATGACCTCAACGGGGTGGAGCGGGCGGTGTCCTTCGACATCCCCGACGCCGGGCGGGATGCCCAGGTGGTCCACTCCCTGGCCAAGTGGAAGCGTCTGGCTCTCCACCGCTACCAGTTCTCGGTGGGCGAGGGGTTGTACACCGACATGAACGCCATCCGCCGGGACGAGGATCTGGACAACATCCACTCGGTCTATGTGGATCAGTGGGACTGGGAAAAGGGGCTGGCCCCCCGAGACCGCAACGAGGCATATTTGAAAAACACCGTCTCCACCATTGTGGCTGCCTTGGCAGACACGCAGTCCACGCTCCGCGCTGTGTACCCCCAGCTCACCCCCCTTCCCCTTCTGGAGCGTGAGGTGTCCTTCGTCACCGCGCAGGAGCTAGAGGATCGGTGGCCGGAGCTGTCCCCCAAGGAGCGGGAAACCGCCTGGGTGAAGGACCACCCCACCACCTTCCTCATGGGCATTGGCGCCCCCCTCAAATCCGGCAAGCCCCACGATGGCCGTGCCCCCGACTATGACGACTGGGCCCTGAACGGCGATTTGCTGGTGTGGAACTCGGTGCTGGAATGTGCCTTTGAAATCTCCTCCATGGGCATCCGGGTCAGCCCCGAGTCCCTGGATCGTCAATTGACCATGGCAGAGTGCGACAATCGCCGGGAGCTGCCCTTCCACAAGATGCTGCTGGAAGGCAAGCTTCCCTTGACCATCGGCGGCGGTATCGGCCAGAGCCGGGTGTCCATGTATCTACTGGGCAAGGCCCACATCGGCGAGGTGCAGGCCTCGGTGTGGGATGCGCAGACCCTGGAGGCCTGTCGGGATGCCGGGGTGATCCTGTTGTAATTGGGAGGCATCGACATGAAAAAACTTGGTTTCGGCTGTATGCGTCTGCCCTTGCTCAACCCCGAGGACAACACCTCCGTGGACTTCCCCCAGGTGTGCCAAATGGTGGACCTCTTCCTGGAGCGTGGCTTTACTTACTTTGACACCGCCTACTTCTACCATGGAGGACTCAGCGAGGAGATCATGTGCCGGGCCCTGGTGCAGCGGCACCCCCGGGACTGCTTTACCCTAGCCTCCAAGCTGCCCCTGGCAAAGCTGAAGGAGGACCAGTCTCTTCAGGAACAGGAGGACATTTTCCAGCTTCAACTTCGTCGGTGCGGGGTGGACTACTTCGACTACTACTTGCTCCACAACGTCAACGCCGACAGCTATCAGACCGCCCAGCGGTTGGACAGCTTCGCCTTTGTCCAACGCATGAAGGAGGCGGGGCACATCCGCCATGTGGGCTTTTCCTTCCATGACGGCCCTGAACTGCTGGATCAGGTGCTCACCGAGCACCCGGAGGTGGAATTTGTCCAGCTCCAGCTCAACTACTTGGACTGGGAGGACCCCAAGGTGCAGTCCCACCGCTGCTATGAGGTGGCTGTCGCCCATGGCAAACAGGTGGTGGTGATGGAGCCGGTGAAGGGCGGAAAGCTGGCCAATCCCTCCCCGGCGGTGGTAGAGCTGCTGGCCCGCCACAACCCGGATGCCTCCCCTGCCTCCTGGGCCATTCGGTTTGCCGCCTCCCTGGAGCACGTCTTCATGGTGCTCTCCGGTATGTCCAATCTGGAGCAGGTGGCGGACAACACCGGCTATATGGCAGACTTTCGCCCCCTGTCCCCCGCCGAGGTGGCGGTGACGGAACAGGCCGCCCAACAGATTCGTAAGGATGGCACCATTCCCTGCACCGGCTGCGGCTACTGTGTGGACGGCTGCCCCCAGCATATTCCCATTCCCGCCCTCTTTACCCTGTACAATCGGGTGCTGGGCCAGCCCGGTCCCATGCACAAAAATGAGTACGGGGAACTCTGTGCCCAGGGCTCTCCCGCCTCGTCCTGCGTGGCCTGTCGCCAATGTGAAGGGGCTTGTCCCCAGCACCTGGAGGTGGTAGAGCAGCTGAAACGTGTCACCAAAGCCTTTGAAGATTGACCCCGAACGGGCCGCAAGATATTCTTGCGGTCCGTTTTTTCTGCCATGTATCCCCCAGAAGTAACCGCTCATCTCCATCCCATAGACAATCCCCTGGTTTTTGCGTATACTCAAAGTACGAAGAGAAGGGAGGGAAGGCCATGAAGGTGGAAGTGCACATAGACCCCCAATTGACACAGGCCAAGGTGGTAATCCATACCCCTGCCCGCACCCCCCAGGTGGAGCAGCTGGTGCATCAGCTGGAAGGGCTGGCGGTTCCCTCCCATTTCACCGCCTTCTGCGGGGGTGAGGCCCGGCTTCTCCCTCTCCAGAACATTCTCCGCTTTTATGCCGACGGCAAGGGGGTGTCCTGCCAGACCTTAGATGGAGCCTACACCGTGCGGGAGCGGCTGTACGAGTTGGAGGAATCCCTGGCCGGAACCCGGTTTGTGCGGGTGTCTCACTCCGAGGTGGTGAACCTGAACCGGGTCACCGCCCTGGACTTGTCCATCACCGGCACCATTAAAATGACCCTGGAGGACAGTATCACGGTGTACGCCTCCCGGCGGTATATGAAGAAAATCAAACAGATTCTAGGGCTGTAGAAGGAGGGAATCTCATGTTCTTTGACAACAAAAAACAGGCGTTATGCCGCATATTCCTGGGTGCTGCGGCCGGGATTGCCGTTCATATACTGTTGGGCTACATACTGGGAAAGCTGGCTTTTCTTGGCCCCAATCTGTCCGCTGTATTTTCCTCCCCCACCTGCTCCTTCCCACCCCCGTTTGAGGGCTGGGGGGTGCTGTTCTCCTTCCTCCTCTTCGCCCTTCTGGGGGCGGAGATCGGGGTGTCCACCCTCCCCTTTGCTGACAGCGGACGGTCCCTGGTGGGGCGCACTTTGGCCCACTTTGCCCTCATGGCCGGCACCGTCTCCCTGTGGGCGGGGCTGAACTTAGGGGCACTGGGTGCCCTGTCCTTCCTGATCCTCCTGGCGTCGATATATGTGCTGGTGTGGGTGGGCCGCTGGGTGGGCTGGTATGCGGAGGTGGCCGCCATCCGTGCCAAGTTGGGGCTGGCCCCTGGCCCTTCCCCCCTCCACTGGCGGGAGACGCTGCCCTATCTGGTGTTCGCCCTGGGGCTGTGCTTGGGGCTTCCCGCTCTACTACGCCTGTTAGACCCTCAGGACGTACCTGTCCTATCTGGAGTGTATTTTCCCTTCCTACTGCTGCCCATCGGAACCTTCTGCTCGGGTCTGTCCCTGGGACATCGCCATGGCTTCTCCCCCCTATACCCGGTGGCCTGCGCCCTTTTGTCCGTGGCAGCGGTGTTCTTGCTATTCAATGGCTCCGCCCTGTTCCACGGTAGCATTTCTCTGGTGTGCACCCTGCTGGGCAACGGGTTGGGAACCCTGCTGAAAAAGTGGGCCAGACGGAAAAATATCCGCTAGCTTCCCCCTCTTTTTTCCCTCAGCCCTTGCAAATTCTTCAAAAAATGGTATACTACCATCAACGCCTTTGGCACAATTCGTTTGTGTCCGGATACATCATTTGAGAATTGAGGGAAAGTAGTATGGATCGCATCACCATCGCCTCCGTCTTTGCCGACAGCGAGAAGCTCTCCGGCCAGACGGTCACCGTCATGGGTTGGGCCCGCACCATCCGTGATATGAAAACCTTTGGATTTGTGGAGCTCAACGACGGCTCTTGCTTCAAAAACCTCCAGATCGTGCTGGATGCCAATATTCTGGACAATTACAAGGACATCACCGGCCAAAACGTAGGCGCCGCCCTCATCGTCACCGGCACTGTAGTGCTCACCCCTGAGGCCAAGCAGCCTCTGGAGATCAAGGCCACCGCTGTGGCTGTGGAGGGCACCTCCTCCCCGGAGTATCCCCTGCAAAAGAAGCGTCACTCCGTGGAGTACCTGCGCACCATTCAGCATCTGCGCCCCCGCACCAACCTGTTTTCCGCCGCCTTCCGGGTGCGTAGCGTGGCGGCCCACGCCATTCACTGCTTCTTCCAGGATCGGGGCTTTGTCTACGTCCACACCCCCATCATCACCGCCTCCGACTGTGAGGGTGCCGGTGAGATGTTCCAAGTAACTACCTTGGACATCAACAATCCCCCCCGCCTGCCCGACGGCAGTGTGGACTGGTCCCAGGACTTCTTCGGCAAGAAGGCAAACCTCACGGTGTCTGGCCAGCTCAACGCCGAGAACTTCGCCATGGCCTTCGGCTCTGTGTACACCTTTGGCCCCACCTTCCGGGCAGAGAACTCCAACACCCAGCGTCACGCCGCCGAGTTCTGGATGATCGAGCCGGAGATCGCCTTCGCTGACCTCAACGACGACATGAACTTGGCTGAGGACATGATCCGCCATATCATCCGCACCGTGCTGGACAAGTGCCCCGACGAGATCAACTTCTTCAACTCCTTCGTGGATAAAGGCCTGAAGGAGCGGCTGGAGCTGGTGGCCAATTCCGAGTTTGGCCGGGTCAGCTACACCGACGCCATTGAGATTTTGAAGAAGAACAACGACAAGTTCGACTTCAAGGTGGAGTGGGGCTGCGACTTGCAGACTGAGCATGAGAGATACCTCACCGAGCAGGTGTACAAAAAGCCCGTGTTTGTTACCGACTACCCCAAGGACATCAAGGCCTTCTATATGCGCCTCAACGACGACGGCAAGACCGTGGCCGCTGCCGACTGCCTGGTGCCCGGCATCGGCGAGATCATCGGCGGCTCCCAGCGTGAGGAGC
>CALXDO010000095.1 GCA_944387075.1 uncultured Oscillospiraceae bacterium
TCCACGGCCGCAGTCCAGCAGCTCATAATCTTTCCAATTTTTGGCCAACCACATGAGCACATTCTCCTCATTATATAATCAACGTATTATACTACACAGGTGGGAATTAGTCAAACCTGGACCGAAAAAACCGCACTGGACGGGGGTCCGGTGCGGTTTGGAAGAGGTTAGAGTTCAATGGGATAGGTTCCGGTGAAGCAGCCATCACAGAAGCCGCAGCTGGCCTGGGGGGCAATCTGGTGCAGGGACTCCAGGGAGAGAAAGTGCAGGGAGTCCGCCCCGATCATCTCCCGGATTTCCTCCTGGGTGTAGTGGCAGGCGATGAGGGAATCCTTGTCGGGAATGTCGGTGCCGAAGTAGCAGGGGGCGATGAAGGGCGGGGCGGAGGAGTACATGTGTACCTGGGTGGCCCCCGCCTCCCGCAGCATGGCCACAATCTGTTTGGAGGTGGTGCCCCGGACGATGGAGTCGTCCACCATCACCACCCGCTTTCCCGCCACGCAGCTGGCCAGGGCGCCCAGCTTGATGCGCACAGCCTGCTCCCGGCTCTCCTGGTTGGGAGTGATGAAGGTGCGGCCAATGTACCGGTTTTTCACCAGGCCCACCCCGTAGGGGATGCCGGAGGCCTCGGCAAAGCCCATGGCGGCGTCCAGCCCTGAGTCGGGCACGCCGATGACCACGTCCGCCTCCACGGGGAACTCTTTGGCCAGCAGACGCCCAGCGTTGCGCCGGGCCAGGTGCACGGACTGGCCGCACAGCTCGGAGTCGGGGCGGGCGAAGTAGATGTACTCAAAGATGCACATATGGCTGGAGGCATTGGTGCAGTTTTCCCGGATGGAGCGCACTTCACTGCCCTCCACCACTACAATTTCCCCGGGGTCCAGCTCCCGCTCAAACTGTGCCCCCACGGCGTGGAGGGCGCAGCTCTCTGAGGCGAAGATCACCGCATCCCCCCGGCGGCCCATGCACAGAGGACGGAAGCCCCAGGGGTCCCGGGCGGCAATGAGCTTCTGGGGGGACATCACCAGCAGGGAGAAGGCGCCCCGCAGCCCCTTGACGGCCCGGCACACCGCCTCTTCCGCCGAGGCGCAGCGCAGCCGCTCCTGGGCGATGGCGTAGGCGATGAGCTCCGAGTCGGTGGTGGTCTGGGAAATGGCGCCCCGGTACTCAAAGAAGGTGCGCAGCTCGTCGGTGTTCACCAGATTGCCGTTATGGGCCACTGCCAGGGTGCCCTTGACGTATTTGAGGGTGAGGGGCTGGGCATTTTCCCGCCGTCCGCCGCCGGTGGTGGCGTAACGCACATGGCCCACGGCCATGGTGCCACCCAGCTGGTCCAGCAGTTGGGAGTGAAAGACTTCACCCACCAGACCCACATCCTTGTGGAAGGACAGCTCCCGCTGGTTGATGGTGGCGATGCCGCAGGCCTCCTGGCCCCGGTGCTGGAGGGCGTACAGGCCGTAGTAGGTGGTGCGGGCACAATCTCCGTGGGGATCGCTGATGCCGAACACTCCGCATTCCTCGTGAATGGACATGGTGATTCCTCCCTAAAAACAAAAAATGGGCGCTGTGACCCCATGGCCACAGCGCCTTTGCTGCTTCGCGGGACGAAAAAGGCAGAGCCTTTTCCGACCAAAGGTTCTGCACCCTGCGGCGCGCAAAGTTTGCCCGCTGCAAGCGGCCAAATTTACACTGGCAGGGTGAGAAGTATGTTCTCCCAGGCGCATGTCCTGGGAGAACATGAATTTCAATTCATTTGCACCAAAGGTGCAAATTCTGCGCAACGGAGAAGAACAACGCCTTTGTTGTTCCACGCAGAATATGATACCAACTGGTGTTTTCTGTGTCAAGAAACAAAATGCCGAAAAATGGCTCTCAGCGCAGAGTAGCCCCCAGCTTTTCGGCCAGAGCGGCCAGGATGCTCTGCACCTCGGCCTCCGCCTCCTCGCCGGTGAGGGAGCGGTCGTCGGCCCGGAGGGTCAGGTTAAAGGCCACGGACTTCTTGCCGTCCTCCACGCCCTTGCCCCGGTAGATGTCAAAGAGGGCCACGGCCTTCAAAAGCCCGTGAGAGGCCTCTTGGATGCAGGCCTCCAGCGTGCCCACGGTGATAGCCTCGTCGCACACCACGGCGATGTCTCGAGTGACGGCGGGGAACTTGGGCAGGGGGGTGTAGATGGGGTCTGGACCCTTGGCCAGAGCCAGCTGGTCCAGGGCCAGCTGGGCACAGTACAGTTCGCCGTCCACGCCGTAGTTCTGAGCCACCAGGGGGTGAATCTGACCGAAGAAGCCCACGCAGTTCTCGCCCACCCACACCTGGGCACAGCGGCCAGGGTGGTAGGAGACCAGTTCGGGCTCTTCGCCGGTGCGGAAGGTGACATTCTGGGCCCGCAGATCCTTCAAGATGGCCTCGATGCAACCCTTTATGGTGTAGAAGTCCATATCGCTGCCGTAGGCGCCCAGGGTGAGGGTCTTGCGTTCCACCGCCAGTCCATCCGGGCCGCCGGGGGCGTAGGTACGGCCCACCTCGTACAGGCGCACATTCTGGTTGCGGTAGTTGTAGTTGCGGGTGAGGATTTCCAGCATGGAGGGGAGGGTGGTGGTGCGCATGATGGAGGTGTCCTCGCCCAGGGGGTTCAAAATCTTCAGAGAGTTGCGGCCCTGGTAGTCAGTGGGCCAGTTGATCTTGTCGTAGCAGGTGGGCGAGATGAAAGAATAGGTGATGATCTCATCGTAGCCCATGGAGCGGCACATACTTCCCACCTGACGCTCCAGCAGCTCCTCCTGGGAGTAGCCGCCCAGGGTGGTCTGGCCCCGCATGAGGGTACAGGGGATGTTGTTGTAGCCGTAGAACCGGGCCACTTCCTCAGCCAGGTCCGCCATGCCCAGGACGTCGCCGCGCCAGGAGGGAACCGTGACCTGATCCCCTTCCACCTGGAAGCCCAGATTGCGAAGGATGCGCACCATCTCCTCTTCGGCCACGTCGGTGCCCAGCAGGGCGTTGATCCTGGCGGGCTCCAGGGTGAGCACCCGGGGCTGGGGCACATAGTTGAGGATGTCGATGATGCCGTCCACCACCTCGCCGGCACCCAGCAGCTCCACCAGCTCACAGGCCCGCTGCACGGCGGGGAGGGTGTTCATGGGGTCCAGGCCCTTTTCAAACTTGGCGCTGGCCTCAGTGCGCATACCCAGAGCCAGAGCACCCTTGCGGATGGTGGCCCCGTCAAAGCAGGCGGACTCGAACACCACATCCACGGTGTCGTCCACAATTTCGCTGTTCTCGCCGCCCATGATGCCAGCCAGACCTACAGCCCGGGTCTCGTCGGCGATGACCAACATATTGGGGGTGAGGTTGCGCACGTTGCCGTCCAGGGTGGTGAGGGTCTCGCCCTCGTGGGCCTGACGGACGATGATCTTGCCGCCGTGGACATAGCGGTAGTCAAAGGCGTGCATGGGCTGGCCGTACTCCAGCATCACATAGTTGGTGATGTCCACGATGTTGTTGATGGGGCGCACGCCCATGGCACGCAGCCGCTCCCGCATCCACTTGGGGGAGGGGGCGATCTTCACGTTGCGCACCATGCGGGCGGTGTACCGGGGGCACAGGTGGGCGGCCTGAGTCTCCACGTCCAGCAGTTCCATGAGGTTGCCCTCGGCTCCGCCCTTGACCTCGGGGGTGTGCAGGCGCAATTCTGCGCCGAAGGTGGCGGCAGCCTCCCGGGCCAGGCCGATGACGGAGAGACAGTCGGGGCGGTTGGGGGTGATTTCAAACTCCACCACATGGTCGGTGAGCCCCGCCACGTCCCGGATGTCGTCGCCGGGCTTGCAGCCGGACAGCTCGGGGTCGTCGGAGAGAATCCAAATGCCCTCCGCATAGGCCAGGGGGAAGTCTCGTTGATCCAGCCCCAACTCCTGGAAGGAACAGAGCATGCCGTTGGACACCTCACCCCGCAGCTTGCCTTTCTCAATCTTCACGCCGCCGGGCAGGGTGGACTTGTGCAGGGCCACCGGCACCAGATCCCCGGCCTTCACGTTCTGCGCGCCGGTGACAATCTGCACCGGCTCATTCTGGCCCACATCCACCTGGCAAATCCACATGTGGTCGGAATTCTCGTGGCGGACGATGCTCACCACCTGGCCCACCACCACGTTGGAAATCTCGCTGCCCAGTACCTCGGTGACCTCCACCTTGGACCCGGACATGGTCATAGCTTCCGCAAATTCACGGTCATTGGCCTCTACGGTGACAAACTCACCCAGCCAGTTTCTGCTTAAATTCATGGTCTCGTTCCCCCTCTTTCCTTAAAACTGCTCCAGGAAGCGCACGTCGTTTTCAAAAATCAGGCGCAGGTCGGCGATCTTGAACCGACGCATGGCGGTGCGCTCCAGGCCAATGCCGAAGGCCCAGCCGGAGTACTCATTGGGGTCGATGCCGCTCATCTCCAGCACCCGGGGGTGGATCATCCCCGCGCCCAACAGCTCAATCCAGCCCTCGCCCTTGCAGGTGGGGCAGCCTACGCCGCCGCACTTGTGGCACTGTACGTCCATCTCACAGGAGGGCTCGGTGAAGGGGAAATGGTGGGGACGGAAGCGGGTCTTGGTGCCCTTGCCGTAGAGCTTCTCCACCACGGTGTTCAACGTGCCCTTCAAATCAGCCATGGTCACGTTCTTGTCAATGACCATGCCCTCCACCTGGTGGAACATGGGGGAGTGGGTGGCGTCCACCTCGTCCTTGCGGTACACCCGGCCGGGGGCAATGATGCGGATGGGCAGCTCCATGGTGTCCATGGCTCGCACCTGCATGGGGGAGGTCTGGGAACGCAGCATCACCCGGCTGTCCTCGTCAAAATAGAAGGTGTCCGACCAGTCCCGGGAAGGGTGGTTCTCCTCGGCGTTGAGGCGGTCGAAGTTCAGCTCTGCCAGTTCCACCTCGGGGCCGTCCAGCACAGTGAAGCCCATGCCGATGAAGATTTCCTTGATCTCATCCAGAGCGATGTACATGGGGTGGCGGTGTCCGACTTTCACCGGCTTGCCGGGGATGGTCACGTCCAGAGCCTCGTCCTTCAGACGCTGCTCCATGGCCTGGGCCTCCAGCTTCTTGCCCTGGGTTTCCAGAGCGGCCTCCAGGTCGGCACGCACCTGGTTGGCCAGTTGGCCCATGACAGGCCGCTCCTCGGCGGAGAGTTTGCCCATCTGCTTGAGCACGGCGGTGAGTTCGCCCTTCTTGCCCAGGTACTGCACCCGCAGGGCATCCAGAGCCGCCAGGTCTGCGGCAGCCTCAAAGGCGGCCAAAGCCTGCACACGAATGTCGTTTAATTGCTGCTTCATCTATTCTCTTCCTTTCGGGTAAAATACAAAAAAGCCTTTCCTCCCCACAATCAGGGACGAAAGGCCAACCTTCCGCGGTACCACCCGCATTTGTGCTTTGCGCACACACTCCTTGCCCCGTAACGGAGGGCACGCCGTCCTGCTCTCACAGGCCGCTCCCGGGCGAACCAAGCGACACATACCAAGGCGGCTTTCAGCCGGTGACCGCCTCTCTCTTTGGATATGCCAGCACGCTATTTTCCCGTTCCACGCATTTGCACTAAAAACTTTTATATCACAAGATAGGTTGAAAAGCAAGAGGGAAAACTTTATAATATGGACTGCGTCCCTGCGCATACCCCCACCCATCTTTCATATACATGGAGGGAGGGAACGGCGATTGCCGTCCCCATCGGGGAAAGGGGGAACATGGTTTGCGCAGAGGATTGGCCTGTGCAGGTCTGGTGTTCGTAGTGCTGCTCACAGGCTGCAGCAAGCAAGACCAAGGCGCCCAGCAGCAGGGGGTACTGCTGCGAGGGCAGTATCAGGCAATGAAGGGTTGGCATGGCACCTTCCAGGTGTGTGCCCATCTGGGGCAGCAGGTCTATGAATTTACCCTGGAGGGCAGCTGGACCCAAGACGGAGAGACGGTTTTGACGGTCATGGAGCCGGACTGGATGGCTGGTGTCACCGCCCGCATGACCGAGGAAGAGAGTGTGCTGGAATACGACGGGGTGGGCATGACCCTGGGCACCCTCAATGGGGATGGCCTGAGCCCCATCGCCGCCATTCCCACCTTGATGGACCAGGTGGCTCAAGGCTACATAGCCCAGTGCAGCTGGGCTGAGGAGGGAGAGGAGACCCTTTTGGAGCTTCTCTGCCGGGACCCGGAGGAAGAGCCGGGGGAGGGCACGGAATACGTCATGTGGTTTGACCCGGACACCTTCGAGCTGTGCATGGGGGAGGTGCAGGTGGCAGGGACCACAGTGCTGACCGTGACCAGCGATGATTTTACCATGGAGATGAACAACAATGAATCAACAGACCATGCGGACCTGGACGGAGATCCGTCTGGACAATCTGGAACATAACTACCATGTGCTGCGTACAATTGCCCCCCAGAGCAAGTTTCTGGGTGTGGTAAAGGCCAACGCCTACGGACATGGAGCGGTGGCGGTGGCCACCAAGCTGCAGCAGCTGGGCGCGGACTATTTGGCGGTGGCCTGCCTCAACGAGGCCATTGAACTGCGTCAGGCGGGGGTTACCATGCCCATCCTCATTTTGGGCGCTACCCCGGAGGAGTTTGCCCCCCAGGTGGTGGAGCACAACCTGACCCAAGCGGTGTTTACCCCGGAATTGGCGCGGGCGCTCTCCCAAGCTGCCCAGGCCCAGGGAAAAGGGGTGAAAATCCACATCAAGCTGGACACCGGCATGAGCCGCTTAGGGATCTTGGCCCATGAGCCAGAGCAGGCGGCCCGGGAGGTGGATGCCCTGTGTGCTCTGCCAGGGCTGGAGGCGGAGGGGATTTTCACCCACTTTGCCAATGCTGACGGGGATGAGGCGTACACCATGGAGCAGTTTACCCGTTTCCTGGATACCCTGAGTCTGCTGGAGCACACCTATGGGCGCACCTTCCCACTGCGCCACTGCGCGGCCAGTGCGGCGGTACTCAATTTTCCCTGCACCCATCTGGATATGGTACGCCCCGGCATTGCTCTGTATGGCCACTTGCCCGACCCCTCCTGTCAAGGGATGGACGATGGCCAGCTGCGGCCGGTGATGACCTTGAAAACCCGGGTGGCGGCGGTGCGGGACTTGCCTGGGGATACCCCTGTGAGCTATGGCTGCACCCAAAAGGTGGGGGCGGAGGGCGGCCGGGTGGCGGTGCTGCCTGTGGGTTATGCCGACGGCCTGCACCGGGTGCTCTCCGGACAGAGTACCGTGTTGGTGGGGGGGAAGCTTCGCCCCATCCTGGGCCGGGTGTGCATGGATATGTGTATGGTGGCCCTGGAGCCGGAGGATCAGGTGTCCGTGGGAGACGAGGTGGAGCTGTTTGGGGAGCATCTGCCTGTGGAGGACATGGCCCAGCTGGCGGGCACCATTCCCTACGAGCTGCTGTGCGCCGTCTCGCCTCGGGTTCCCAGATTGTACACAGGCGCATAAGATGACACGGGGGGGTCGCCGGACACCGGCGGCGAGAGATGGAGCGGCAGAGCACCGAAGGAATGCGTTCCACTCGGTATAAGATCCGCCCCACCGTGGGAGAATGATAGTACCCGGTGCACATGAAAACCACCGGGCACTATAAATCCGGCGGAGTGTGAAATCCTGTGGACAACAGTGTCAAACGCGGCGACATTTATTACGCCGACCTCAGTCCGGTGGTGGGCAGCGAACAAGGGGGCGTTCGTCCTGTCCTGATCGTGCAAAACGACACCGGAAACAAACACAGCCCCACGGTGATTGCAGCGGCCATTACCTCCCAGACGGGAAAGGCCAAGCTGCCCACCCACATTACCCTGACAGCCCATAGCTATGGCCTGCCCAAGGACTCCATCGTGCTCTTGGAGCAGATCCGGACCCTGGACAAACGGCGGCTACGGGAACATATGGGACGGGTGGATGAACAAGTGATGAAAAAGGTGGATGGTGCCATTGCAGTCAGCTTCGGCCTGTCCAACCAGCAGTTGATTTGAGGACGTGGCCTGCCCGGCTTGCCGGGCAGGCCCTCTGTTTTTGGGGTTCACAAAAGGTTCACAGACGGTTCCCAAATTGTCTATCATTCGACACGGCAGGTTTGGTATGATAGTCCACGTCAGGAAGGAACGTCCAGGCAAGATGAGACGATCCCCTGTCAGCGACGAACGTACAACCGGGGCTGCTCGGGCAGAAGTCCGAGCCCCCCGGACAAACAACTCCAGAGATACCCTCTCTGTTATCTGTGGGAAAAGGCGTCAGCCTTTTTCCACATTTTTTGTGCCTGAAAGCCAGGAATGTGGAAAACACTTGCCAAGTTGCCCCTGGCGGGGTAGACTATGAGGAGATGCCGAATGTCCGGGGACGCCCGGGCCAACCTAGAGAATGGAGAAATGATATGGATTACTTTCACCTGTCGGTAGGACAGGATGTGCTCCACCCCATGAGCAGCCTGGCACTGGCCCATCTGGGGGATGGCGTGTATGAATTGATGGTGCGCACCTGGCTGTGCCTCCAGGGCAAGGCCACCAACAAGGGGCTGCACAAAGCGGCGGTGACCTACGTTTCCGCTCCGGCGCAGGCCAAGCGGGTGAAGAAGATTCTGCCCCTTCTCACCGAAGAGGAACAGGATGTGTACCGGAGGGCCCGCAACAGCCACACCGCCGCCATTCCCAAGGGGGCCAGTGTGGGCGAGTACCACGCCGCCACCGGATTGGAGGCCTTGTTTGGCTGGCTGTATTTGCAGGGGCGGCTGGACCGCCTCAACGACTTGTTTGAGCAGATGATGACGGAGGAATGAGCCATGCCCTTAGATGCCATTGTCATGACCGCCCTGGCCGGGGAGCTGCGGGAGCGTATCACCGGCGGCAAGGTGGATAAAATCTATCAGCCCACCCGGGATGAGGTGGTGCTGCACATGCGCACGGGGCAGGGGAATGTGAAGCTGCTGCTCTCGGCAAACCCCGCCCACCCTCGGGCCCAGCTGACCACCGTGACCCGGGAAAATCCCGAGACCCCTCCCATGTTTTGTATGCTCCTGCGCAAGTATTTTTTGGGCGGGCGCATTCTGGAAATCAAACAGCCCCCCATGGAGCGGCTGCTGGAGTTCCGCTTTGAAACCCTCAGCGAGTTGGGGGATCGGGTGGAGCGGGCACTGGTGCTGGAGTGCATCGGGCGCAAGTCCAACCTCATCATGCTGGACGGGGCGGGGCGCATCACCGACAGCATGCGCCGGGTAGATGGGGACATCTCCGCCCAGCGTCCGGTGATGCCCGGGCTGTTCTACCAGTACCCCGTGCCCACAGGCAAGCTGGACTTTACCGCTATGTCAGAAGAGGAGTTGGAGCAGCTGGTAGTGGCCCAGGCCCCCCAGGGAGAGGGCCAGGACAAGTGGCTGCTGGACACCTTCAGCGGCGTTTCCCCCCTGGTGGCCCGGGAACTGGCCTTCCGGGGAGACGATACCTCCCAAGGTCTGGCTCAGGAAGTGTTGCGGCTGCGCTCCGTCATTCGGGAGGGCAAGTATGAGCCGGTGGTGCTGAAAAAAGAGGGCAAGGAGATGGATTTTTCCTTCCTGCCCATTCTGCAATACGGCCCCAGCGTGGAACTTCAGCGATACGAGACCTTTTCCCAGCTGCTGGATGACTACTACGCTGCCCGGGAGGCCCAGGAGCGGGTGAAACAGCGGGGGGCGGACTTCATCCGCTCTGTGACCCAGGCCCGCAACCGCACCGCTAAGAAGATTGCCAACCAGGAGGAAGACCTGCGCCGGGCGGGGAACCGGGAGCAGTTGCGGGAGTACGGGGACATCATCACCACCAACTTCTACCAGATGCAGCGGGGCCAGTCGGTGCTGTTGGCCCAGAACTACTACGACCCGGAGTGCAAAGAGGTGGAAATCCCCCTCGACCCCTTGCTCACCCCGCAGCAGAACGCCGCCAAGTACTACAAGGACTACAAGAAGGCCCAGAAGGCGGAGGAGATGTTGGCCATTCAGCTGGAGAAAAATCGCACCGAGCTGGAGTATCTGGACAGCGTGCTGCAGATGATTACCCTGTCCGAGGGGGACCGGGACTTGCAGGAAATCCGCCAGGAACTGATGGACAACGGGTACTTGCGCCAGCACAAGCGGAAGATGACGGGGAAGGGAAAGGTAAAGATTGTCCACGCCAAGCCCATGGAGTTTCGTTCCACGGCGGGGCTCACCATTTTGGTGGGCAAGAACAACAGCCAGAACGACCGCCTGACCCTGAAGGACTCGGACAAGCGGGATTTGTGGTTCCATGTGCAAAAGCTCCACGGCTCCCATGTGATCTTGAAAACCGGAGGGGTGCAGCCTGACGACCAGTCGGTGACCGAGGCGGCCACCCTGGCCGCCTGGTTCTCCCAGGCCAAGGACTCGGCCCAGGTGCCGGTGGATGTGACCCCGGTGAAGGCGGTCAAAAAGCCCACTGGGGCCAAGCCCGGCTTTGTCATCTACAACACCTATAACACCGTATACGTCACGCCGGAGGAGACGCTGGTGAAGAAACTGCGGGTAAAATGAGCAAGAGGGGCAGCTACCGATTTGGTGGCTGTCCCTCTTCCGTTGCTGGACGCAGGCTTGCCAGCCTGGGAACGCTCCGCCGGGAGCCGAGCTATCGGCAGCTGGGAACAGCTGCACACCAGGGTAAGGCCCTGGCGGTAGGAGTACCATCTGGCACCAAGAGGATGCACTCCCCAAAGAATTGCCAAACCATCTATGTGACCCCACCGGGCCAAGGGCTGACGATAGAGGGACGCAGGCACGACCAGTACCGGCGGGGTGGATTCCAAAGGCGGGGGAAGGCCCCGCCTTTGGCGATTCTTTCCCCGATTTCTCATCGGGGAGAAATCGGGCCCAGCGGAGCGCGCATCCCCCCAGGCTAGCAAGCCTGGAACGTAGACAATGGAGAAGGACGGTTTTCTCATACCTGTCTCTGACAGAAAAAAGCGTCGGACACAACCAATCACGGCTGTGTCCGACGCTATATTGAGGGAAAAGTTAGGCTTTCAGCTTCTGGATGCCCAGCTCCATGCGGCGCAGGGTCTCGTCCTTGCCCAGAATGTAGCACAGCTCCACCGCGCCGCCCGGAGTGACGGTTTTACCGGCGATGGAAATGCGCAGGGGCCACATGAGGGTGGCGTTTTTCACGCCCAGCTCCTGGGCCAAATTGATGAGGGCGTCGTGGATGCCCTCCTGGGTCCAGTCAGGGAGGGCAGAGAGGACGGGGACGGTCTTTTCCAGCATGTCCAGGGACACCTCAGAGTTGGTCTTGGACTTCTTGTTGGTGAACAGCTCCACGCCGTACGCGGGGAGCACATCGAAGAAGTCCACCTTCTCGGGAATGTCGGTGAGGCGCTCGCAGCGGGCCTGGAGCAGGGAGGCGATGATGTCGGCGTCATAGGCCTCGTTGGTGACGGCCTGGCGGATGTAAGGCCGGGCCACCTCAGCAAAGGCCTCGGGGGTCATGGAGCGCAGGTAGGTGGCGTTGAAGTAGTTGAGCTTCTCCATGTCAAAGGCGGAGGGGGACTTGGAGATGCCCGAGATTTCAAACGCCTTCACCAGCTCGTCTAGAGTGAAGAACTCCTGCTCGCTGAGCTCACCGTGGGGAGCCCAGCCCAGCAGGGAGACGTAGTTCACCACAGCCTGGGACAGAT
>CALXDO010000096.1 GCA_944387075.1 uncultured Oscillospiraceae bacterium
ATGCAGCGTGTGGTTTTTCCTCTGTGTGTTGGTTCTGTCTGGGGGAACCGTGGTTTATGACACATGGGTGGCCCAGCGTCAGGCGAAATGGAGCCAACAAGCGTCCCAATACGAGGGGGAGCGGATGCAGTTGGAACTGGAACTGCTGAGCCTGCGGGATTTCAGCCGTGGTTTTGGGCTGCACGCTTTTCTCATCCAGCGGCTGCGCCGCCTGTTTGAAAGCTACTGGAAGCAGACCGGGCAGGAGCAGAGCCGAAAGACGGCCATGGGCTCGGTGCTGCAATTTCTGTGTGGGTATGGCGTCCAGGTGCTCTGTCTTTTGGCGGGGGCCATTCTGGTGGCTGGGGGGCAGATGACTGTGGGCGGCATCTTGGGGGGATACTTGCTCATCCCCACCGTCCGACAGGGATGGAAGACCATCAAACAGGTGGTGGTGGAGTTCAAACAGGAGGAGAAATTCGGGGCCCGAATGGTATACTTCTATCAGGACAGGGAGCCAGAGGCTTGCGGGGCATCCCCGCAAGCTGTACAGGAACTGGTTCTGGAGGACGTGAGTTTTTCTTATCACCCACAGGAAGAGCCGGTGCTGGCCCACCTCAATCTGACGGTGACAGCCCAGGAGAATGTGCAACTGGCGGGTGGCAACGGGTGTGGAAAGTCCACCTTGGCGGCACTGTTGAGCGGCGTGTATGCCCCGGTGGATGGAGAGATTGTGGATGGAAAGGGGCGTGTTCTCTCCTTGCAACAGCTTCGCAGGTCGGTGGCCCTACAGGAGCAGGACGGTGTGATCTTTTCCGGTACGGTGTGGGAAAACCTGTTTTTGCCCCTGTCACAAAAAGCGGCCGCCGCACAGCTGCTGGATGAACTGGCCTTCTCCAAGTCCCTGGAGTATCGCGTGGAGGGGGATGGGAAGAACCTATCCCCCGGAGAGAGAAAGAAGCTGCTACTCACCCGAGCACTACTCCAAGACACGCCATTCCTCCTTTTAGATGAACCGTTGAACCATTTGGATGCCCAGGGCCGCGCCGCACTGGTGCGCCGCTTGCGGGAGCGGGCCCAGGGGATCATTCTCATTTCCCACGACGAGGGGATGCAAGAGCATCTGCCCATGCGGGTGGTTTCGCTGTAGAGGGAAGGTATTTACAAAATATGTGGTATGCGGTATATTGGGGGAGATATTGGCAATAACATGGGATGAATGGCAGGAAGTAATTGGCATTCACCCCAAAGGAGTGTAAGAGCAAATGCAAAAACAGGAACGAAAGCTAACACCCCAAGAGCAGCAGCGCAAAGAACGCTTTGACCAGCTGTGTGAAGTCATGGGCGCAGATGGATACCATAAGCAAGATTTAACGGTGGGGGTTGTTTCTGCTAGTGTGATGGGGCTTTTGATGGCGCTTCCCTTTTGTGTGGTGACCATATGGCTTTATTTCAACGTGAAACAAGTGGGAGAATACCTGTTACAGCTGAATTGGATATTCCTCCCTCTCTTTGTGGCTTTTATTGTTCTGCATGAGGCGATACACGGATTGACGTGGGGGCTTTTTGCAAAAAATCACTTCAAGTCCATCAAATTTGGTGTGATTTGGAGTGCGTTGACCCCATACTGCACCTGTGAGGAGCCTTTGAAACGATGGCAGTCTCTTCTGGGCGGACTGATGCCTACGTTGATTCTTGGCTTTGGAATGTTCGCCGCCGCCCTTGCTTTTCATAGTGATTTGCTGTTTCTCCTGTCAGAATGTATGATTTTGGGCGGTGGTGGTGATTTCTTGATTGCGTTGAAACTCTTGCTCTATCGAGCGAAGGGGAAAAAGGTGATGTTTTATGACCACCCGTATGAATGTGGCCTGGTGGTCTTTGAGCAAGCATAATCATTCGGGTGTTTCATTATCCATTGGGTGAGGGGATTTTTTACGACTGCTGGTGTCAACGGCGGATAGGTATGGTATTACAATGGCAAATTAGAATCCATGGAGGATAATCTGAATATGACAAAGAAGAGAGGGACAAGCGGAAAGAGCTATTTATTTCTTGCCATATGTGCATTGCTAGGCATTGGCTTGGAGCTGGTTTTGGCTTGGGGAATAGAGCCGCTTTTTGGCATTTCTATGGGAACGTATACAACATTCCAGATTATAATACATTGGAGTGTTGTTTGTGTGATTTGGTTTGTCGTAGGAGTTTTTGTGATCAATTTCGCAAAACAGAAATACCAGTTTCATTTATGGGAAGAAAAGAGTAAACTGAAAGGATGGCAATACCTGGGGGTTGCTGCGTGTTTGTTGGTGTCTGTCATGACTCATTATTTGGATTGGGGCGGATTTAAGCCACTTCTGGAATTTCAACGATTGGGTGTGCTAAAGTTTGTTTTCCAGTATATATACTACCTTTTAGAGACTTTTCTGATGAGTCTAATGATCATTTTCGGACAAAAAGCTTGTGAAAAATGGTTTGAGAAAGAGAATGTTCCCTATGGGGGCATTGTTCTTGCTTTGACATGGGGATTACTGCATATTTTATCAAAAGGAAGTGTTGCAGTTGGTTTGATGTGCGCTTTTGGCGGCTTTCTATACGGTAGCTCCTATTTAATAGTAGATAAAGATTATCGAAAAGCCTTACCTCTCATGTACCTCATGTTTGTATTATAAAGAAAATTCTGATCCATATTAAAAATGACATCATAGAGCAGTCATGCACAGGTTGCAGGGCTGCTTTTTCTTAAAAGGAGTTCAGCCAGAAGGAGAGAAAACTTGCAGGAAATGGGATGGCCGAAGAAAAGGGGGATTCCATCTGGTTCCGGCTTCCAGTGTGTGGTATAATGGGGAAAAAACAACAAGGAGGTATTCCCATGAAAGAAACCCTGATGGATTTGAAGCAGCGCCGCAGCTGCCGCAAGTACCTGCCAAAACAGGTCGCAGAGGAGGAGCTGAATGCCATTTTGGAGGCGGGTACCTATGCCCCCACGGGCAGAGGGGCACAGTCTCCGGTGATCGTAGTGGTGCAAAAGCCCGAGCTGGTGGCCAAGCTGTCCCGCATGAATGCGGAGATTATGGGCACGGACACAGATCCCTTCTACGGAGCCCCGTGTGTGCTGGTGGTGTTGGCGGACACCCAGCGCCCCACCTACCTCTATGACGGGGCACTGGTCATGGGAAACTTAATGAACGCCGCCCAGGCGGTGGGGGTAGACTCCTGTTACATCTTCCGGGCCAAGGAGATGTTTGCCTCTGAAGAGGGGCAGGCCCTGTTGAAGGAGTGGGGCATTCCCCAGCACTACGAGGGCATCGGCAATTGTATTTTGGGTTACCGGGCCGAAGGTGGCGTGCAAGAGCCTGCGCCCCGGAAAGAAGGATATATCATAAGGGTGTGAGGGCCTGTCGGCGGAAGGAGAGAGTGGAATGAAGCTCAAACGTATGATTCCCCTGGTGCTAGTACTTTTGATGATTTGCGCCCCCCAGGTGGCGTATGCCAACATGGCCGCACCTGCTGACCCGGATGTGGGCTCCTCCATCACCTTTCAGAAAAATGAGGAGATTTCGGTGCAGTCCGAGGTGTTGGACATCACGGTACACGGGGCAAAGGCGGATCTGGTGGCCACCTACACCATGGAGAACACCACCGATGAGCGAGTGGTTACGCCCTCCATGTTTCTCTCGCCCAATCTGGAGGAGGGGGGTGTTCAGGTCCAGGTGCAAGGGGAGGATGTCCCCTTCACGGTGGATCAGTACGCCCTCAACTTCACCACGGAAATCCAGATGGAGGATTGGCAGTATCTGGTCCTGAGTGAGGACGCCGCCGATCCACAGGGGCAAACCGTGGATGCCATCCGTTTTGAGTTGGCCTTGGAACCGGGGCAGCAGTCTCAAGTGGTGGTGTCCTACACCTATCGCCTGGGGGGCTATCCAGACTACGATTTCAATGTCAAGCGGGGAGATTTGAAATACTATCTCCGGCCTGCCGCCCTGTGGAAGGATTTCTCCAGCCTGACCATCAACCTCTATTTGGATGAGGAAATGCCGGTGCTGGCGTACAGCAATCTGGCCTTTGAAAAGGTTGGGCCTCGCACCTATCAATACACTTCGGATACTTTGCCGGAGGAAAATTTGAGCATTACCGTGGATGAGTCCTGGTGGCAAAACATCTTCAGTACGCTGCGCAACCCCTATTTGCACGCGGTGATGGTGAGTTTGGCACCGGTGATCCTCATGGCACTGGTGTGTGTGTTTCTGATCGTCCGGCGTGTGCGCCGCGCCAAGAAGCACCAATAGGTTCAGCTCATAAGACTGTGAAACCCCATCGGCGCTCCTGTGGCCTCCACGGGGAGCCGATGGGGTAAATGTTGGGCACATCCGGCGAAATATGGAAGTTGTTGCTGTAGATGTCGTATGCGATTGGTCAGCCAAAGAACAAGGGAGAGGATAGACGTTGGGTCACAGAAGGACAAAACCACCCAAGTGGAGCTACCGGCTTACCGGTGTGGTCATGGTGGTGTTCATGCTGGTATCGGTGCTGGTGTTTTATCTGGTGCAGAAGGTGCTGCTGGAAAATGCTCAGAACTTGGGCAATGAGCTGGCCAGCCGGTATGCCCAGATGGAGTTGGAGCATGTGCACACGGCGGAACGCTTTTTGATGCTGGGGGCGTGGGATGTGGAGGGACAGGTAGAGGCTGGGGCCACCACAGAGGATTTAGAAGCGTGGATGCAGCGCTTTACCTTCAACGTCAACCAGGCTGTGGGCAGCGGTCTGGTGCCCTTTGGCGTGGTGAATGGCATTTGGGTAGCTGGAGATGGGGGAGAGGCATGGCTGGAGGACGGCCCGCCCACCCAACAGAGCTGGTATCAGCAGGCCATGGAGACGGATGGCCAAAGCCCCATTCTCTCCACCTGCCAACCTGTGCAAGGGGGAGTCAATCCCATTATCGTAGCCCAGCGGTGTGGAGAGACTGCGGTGGTACTGGCCTTCCAGGTGACCCTGGGGGAGGAGGAGATGGGACAGGGGGCCGGGACCCTTCCGGCGGGCAGTTCTTACTATCTGTGCGATGCCCAGGGGAATTTGCTCTATGCTAAGACCCAACTACAGGTGGAGCCGGAAGAACTACAGCCGTATATTTACACCCTCTTCCAACAGATTAAGGCGGGACAGTTGGATGATGCCCAGGAGTACATCTACGACTTGGTGGCTGAGAAACGGGCGGTCTTTTTCCACACCCAGGAGGACGGGGGCGTATCCATCATCACCATCCCCTATTCCGCCCTGTTTGGCGACCTTCGCCAGGCATTTGATCTGGTTATCGGCATTTGCGTCGCGGTGTTCCTGGTTTTGGTGTTTTTGGGGGTGCGGGAACACCGGCTGCAGCAGAGATTGTCCCGAGAAAATGAGACAGTGGCGGCGTTGGGAAATCTGTACTACTCCATCTACCGGGTCAACTGGGACACAGGCACCTATGAGGCCATCAAACGGGCACAAGACCTGACCCCATACATTCCCATCCGGGGAAAGTATGAGGACTTGCTGCAAGTCATCGGCCAGTACATCGACCAGGAGACCTTTGATCAGTTTAAGTCCAGTTTTTCCTTGGAGCGGATGCGGGATTTGGTGGAGCACAAAGTTTCGGACTACGGCGGGGAGTTCCGGCGGCGGTTTGGCACGGAGTACCGGTGGGTCAATGTGCGCCTGCTGTTTGACGACTCCTTGCAGCGCAATGAGGCGGTTTTGTGCTTCCGCCAAGTGGATGAGGAGAAAACCCAGCGGTTGCAACAGCTGGAAATGTTGGAACACGCCCTGGATCAGGCCAAGGAGAGCGAGGAAGCCAAAACTCAGTTTTTCTCTCAGATGAGCCACGACATGCGCACCCCCCTCAATGTGATTCTGGGCACGGTGGAACTGGCCCAGCGCAGACAGGCCGAGGGGGCGGACACCAGGGGAGAGTGGAATCAGGTGCAGCTGGCGGCCAGACAGATGCTGGAGCTCATCAACGATATTTTGGAAATCTCCCGCATGGAGCGCACCGACCTGCATTTGAAGAATGACCCCTGTGATCTGACCGACACGGTGGGCCAGTGTCTGGCGGCATTTCAATCCCAGGCGGACCTCCAGCACAAGCACCTGGAGGTGACCCTGGATTTGATCCACCCCAAGGTGTATGTGGATGGGTTCCGGTTACAGCAGGTGCTCAACAACCTGGTGTCCAACGCCTTGAAATTTACCCGGGAAGGGGACCGTATCCAAGTGGAGGTGAGCCAATCCCAGCAGAAAAATAGGGAAATGTGCCGCATTGTGGTGGCGGATACCGGTATTGGTATGTCGGAAGAGTTCCTGCCCCATCTGTTCACCCCTTATGCCCGAGAGGCCCGGTTCGGGGTACAGACCGTGTTGGGAACCGGGTTGGGGATGGTGATTGTGCAGACCATTGTCCATGGGATGCAGGGGGAAATCCAGGTGGAGAGCGCGCCGGGAAAGGGAACCACGGTGGTACTCACCATTCCCATGGAGCCGGTGGCGGAGGCGGCGGAGCCGGAACCGGAGCAGTCGGCGGAAGACCCCACGGCGTACCTGGCCGGGAAGCGGGTGCTGCTGGCAGAGGATTATGAGATGAATCTGGACATTGCCACCCAGCTGCTGGGCCTGTGCGGGGCACAGGTGACCCAGGCCCGGAATGGACAGGAGGCGGTGGAGGCATTTTGTGCCTCCCAGCCCGGTTGGTTCGATGTGATTTTAATGGATATGAACATGCCTGTCATGGACGGCTGTGCGGCGGCGTCCGCCATCCGCGCCCTGGAGCGGGAGGATGCGGCCACCGTGCCCATTTTGGCGTTGACGGCCAATGCCTTTGCCGAGGACGTGGCTGCCACGGCCCGGGCAGGGATGAACGCCCATGTGGCAAAACCCATCGATATGCGGCAGTTGGCCACAGTGTTGCGCCAAATAAGCCAATAAAATCAGGCCCTGTGTGGAAATGATCTCCACACGGGGCCTGATTTTTGTCCGTTCATATGATAGAGGAAATCTCATCCTTACTGGCCTGGACCACCTGATACAGCTGAGGGGAGAGCACAATGCCTACCTCGGCGGAAAGGGCCCGCAGCATACGCTCCACGCAGTCGGCGCATCCCCGGTAGTATTGCAGGTAGTGCTGCACCCGCAGGGCGGTGCGGACAAACCGGGCGGAAAGGGGAATGGCATCCCCACTGCCCTCGGGAGGGTATCCTGAGCCGTCCACGTTTTTGTGGTGCCAGTAGGCAATCTGGGCGGCATAGTGCAGCAAAGGCACATCCTGACCCTCCCAGGCCAACAGGTCACGGCCCAGCTGGGTGTGCTGGCGATAGAGTTGGGCATCCGTATCCTCCCCATCTTCGCCATGCTCTAACACAGAATCGGGCAGCCCCAGCAGGCCGATGTCGCAGAACATGGCCGCCATACCCATCAGGCGAGCATCGTCGTCGCTCACCTTTGCGGTGGGAAATTGCTGAATGTAGCGTTGCGCCAGCAGGGTGGTGATGTCGCCCAATTGGCGGTATTTCTCCAGGTCCAGAACCGGACGGAGATGGCAAAATGCCTCCAACTTTTGGGCCCATACCCGGCATAGAGCCTGGGTTTCCTCCACACTTCGTGCCTGGAGCAGATCGGTCGCCAGTTCCGCATCCGACGGGGCCTGGGCCTCCTGTGGTTTCACGTCCAGAATGGTGGTGTTGGGGGGCCAGGCCGCCCGCACCACCCGGCACACCCGCTCCTGAACGGTGTGGGGGTTGACGGGCTTGACCAGAAAATCCACCACACCCCGCTCTACGCCGGTTCGCACATCCTTTTCCTGCGCGTCGGTGGTAATGAAAATTACCGGCAGACAGGCGGTGGAGCCGTGCCCCTGAAGATGGTGGAGGAGGGTGAAGCCGGCGCCCCGGCGCTCCAGACAGATGTCCAGCAAAATGGCGCACACCCGATGGGCGTGGTGGCGCAGATAAATCATCGCCTTATGGGCATCGGGGATGCACTCCACCTGGAACAGATTTTTGAAAATCTCGTTGAGGATGGCCAAGTCCAGCTCCGAGTCATCAATCACCAACAGCGTGTCCCGAATCATACCGATGTTCCCTCTTCCTCTAAGTATTGGCGGATCAGCGTAGACAGAGCCTGGCTCTCGTCCTCCGCCTCCCGAATCAACGATACCAGCTTGGTTTGATTTTTGAATTTGGATGTGGAAAATTCCACTAAAATTGCCTGGGCACAGTCGTGGATGGGGGCGATGCTCAAATTTCCGGCCAGCCCCTTCAAATTGTGGACGCCGAGGTAAAAAGCATCTCCATCTTCTGTTTCCAGGCTCTGGCGAATGCGGGTGAAGTCCAGCTTTTCCGGCAGCTGGCGCACAAAGGAAAGAAACAGAGGGGCGTTGCCCATAAACCGCTCCAGGGCTTCCTGGGTGTTCAGTCCCAGGCGGTCCAGCTGGAGGAATAATTCCTGCTGAGTCATCGTGTGGTCCTCTCTCTTTGAAATGTCGGCGGCGACGGGTCACGGGGGCCCATCTCGCTGGCCCTCATCATAACATATTTTGGTGGAAAGATCAAATTGAACATGGCCCATATGTGAAGATGGAAAATCGTCTGTACACATGGTATACTACATAGCAAGAAGGGAGGAGCGGAGATGGAACAACCCATTCTATTTTGCACCGGCGGTGGATGTACCGCCAAGCTGGGGGCGGGGATTCTCAGCCGGATTTTAGAGCGGCTGCCCAAGGGCCCCCGTGACCCCCGTTTGTTGGTGGGGTATGACAGCAAGGACGACGGAGCCGTGTACCAGCTCACCGAGGACATCGCCATCGTCCAGACTGTGGATTTCTTCCCACCCATGGTGGACGACCCCTACACCTTTGGGAAAATTGCGGCCACCAATGCCCTCAGCGACATTTACGCCATGGGCGGCACGGTGTGTACCGCTCTGAACCTGGTGTGTTTCCCCCAGGACGGGGACTTGAATGTGCTGGGGGAGGTGCTGCGGGGCGGCGCGGAGCAGGTGACGGCGGCTGGGGGCAGCCTGGTGGGGGGACACTCCATTGCGGACCATGAGGTGAAGTATGGCCTGTCTGTGACGGGCATTGTCCATCCCCAGAAAATTTACCCCAACAACGCCGGTCAGGTGGGGGATCATTTGATTCTCACCAAGGCACTGGGCACGGGGCTGGTCTGCTCCGCGGCCCGGGTGGGGGAGACCACCCAGGAGGCGTTGCAGCAGGCGGTGGATTCCATGACCACCTTAAACAAAGGGGCGGCGGAGGTACTGCGGGGGTACACGGTGCACGCCTGTACCGATGTCACCGGCTTTGGCCTGCTGGGCCACCTCCATGAGATGATGGACGGAAACCGATCCTGCGAGTTGTGGGCGGAGAGGATTCCTGCCCTGCCCGATGCCCTGCGCTGTGCCGGGGAGTTTCTCTACACTGCGGCAGCTCAGCGAAACCGCAACCACCTGACCCCCTTTGTCACGTTTGAAGCGGGCATTCCCTTTGAGATGGAAGAACTGCTGTTTGACCCCCAGACCTCGGGGGGACTGTTGGTGGCAGTTCCGCCGGAGGAGGGGGAGCCGCTGGTGGCGGCTTTGCGGGCGTTGGGTCTGCCTACGGCCCACATTGGGGAGATTGTCCCAAAAATGAACCAGGAGATTACCGTAAAGGAGCGATAAGATCATGATGTTACATGTGGATGCCCGGGGGGACACCTGTCCCATTCCGGTGGTAAAAGCCAAACAGGCCATCGCCCAGCTGCAAGGGGGCGGTCAGGTGGAGGTGTTGGTGAGCGAGGAAATCGCCGTGCAAAACCTCATCAAGCTGGCCCAGCAAAAGGGGTACGGCGTCACCTCTCAGAAGCAGGATGCCCACAGCTTTGCGGTGTGCATCACCGTGGGGGAGGGCCAGGAAACGGACGAGCAGAAGGAGGCTCCGGCCTGCATCCCCGACCGCCGTCAGGGCGGCACCGTGGTGGTGATTGACAGTCAGGAGATGGGACGTGGCAAAGAGGAACTGGGGAGAACCCTGATGAAGGGATTTCTCTACGCCCTGACTCAGCAGGATCAGCTGCCCCAGACCATGCTCTTTTACAACGGGGGAGCCCACCTGACCTGCGAAGGCTCTCCCGCCCTGGAGGACCTGCGCACGCTGGAGGCGGAGGGGGTGACCATTCTCACCTGCGGCACCTGCCTGAACTTCTATGGCATTGCGGACACTTTGGCGGTGGGAGGCGTCACCAACATGTATGAAATTGCGGAAAAAATGCTCACCGCAGGCCACATCGTCAAGCCATGATCTATCTGGATCACGCAGCCACCTCCATGCCTAAGCCCCCGGAGGTGGGACAGGCGATGGTGGAGGCATTGGGGCTGGGCAACGCAGGCCGGGGAGCTCACGGGCCTGCTCTGGCGGGGCTGCGCACGGCCTACCAGGTGCGCTGCCAAGTGGCAGAGTTTTTCCAGGTTCCCGGCGGAGCGGGGCAGGTGGTGTTTACCGCCGGGGCTACCCACGCCTTGAACCAGGCCCTTGTGGGCCTTCTCTCCCCAGGGGACCATGTGGTGACCACCGCAGCTGAGCACAACTCGGTGCTGCGCCCCCTCTACCAGTTGGAGCAGCAGGGGGTGGAGTTGACCATTGTGCCGGTGGACCAGTTGGGGCGCATCTCCTATGAGGAGATGGAGCGGGTGGTGACACCCCGCACCAAGGCGGTGGTGTGCACCCACGCCTCCAATGTGACTGGAAATGTGACGGATTTGTCTTGGGTGTCCCGGTTGTGTCAACAACACGGGGTATTGCTGGTGGTGGACGGGGCCCAGAGCGGGGGCCACCTCCCCCTGTCCATGGAGAACATGGGCATTGATGTGCTGTGTCTGCCCGGGCACAAGGGACTGCTGGGCCCCCAGGGCATTGGCCTGTTGTGTGTGCGGCCGGGGGTGACTCTGCGCCCGCTGTTGGTGGGGGGGAGTGGAATCCAGTCTTTCTCCCACACCCATCCCACCGCGCTGCCCGACGGGCTGGAGGCGGGAACCCGGAACACTCCGGGCATTGCGGGGCTGGGTGCGGCCCTGGCGTGGCTCCAAGGGCAGGGGCCGGAACGGCTGTGGGCGCAGACCCAAGAACGGCTGCGCCAGCTCTATGAGGGGCTGCGGGCCATCCCAGGTGTGACCATCTATGGGGACTGGTCCACCTTCCACCGGGCGCCTGTGTTGGCCATGAACCTGGAGGGGTGGGAGGCAGCCCAACTCAGCGATGTTTTGTACGAAGAATATGGCGTTGCCACCCGGCCCGGCGCCCACTGTGCTCCCCTGATGCACTTGGCGTTGGGCACCGGAGAGGCGGGAGCGGTGCGTATGAGTGTGGGCCACGCCACCACCTTCCAGGAGGTGGCGGACACCATTGCCGCGGTGGCCCAACTGGCCCAGGAGGGCTGAGAGATGCGAGAGAAAACGTTACAGCTGCTCATCACCTTCTCCTCCACAGTACAGGCCATGTCGATGGAGGCCCAGGCCCACGCAGCGGGGCTGCCTGGGCGGCTCATTCCAGTGCCTACCGCCATTACGGCCGGGTGTGGTTTGGCCTATAAAGCTCCCCTGGACAGCCGCGCCCAACTGCTGGAACTGATGGCAGAAGCGGGGCTGGAGCCGGAACAGGTGGTGGAGATGCTGCTATGATCCCCAAGTGGATTTCGGTGGTGGGTTCGGGGGGCAAGACCAGCCTGCTCTACGCCCTGGGCCGTCAGCTGGCGGGAGGGGGAAGGAAGGTGCTGCTCACCACCACCACCCATCTGGCCATGTGGGTGCCCCCGGACATCCCCTGTTACCCAGGCGAGAAGGCGGAAGAGGTGCTCCCTCCGGATGGAGGACAGCCCTTGTTGTGGGGGATTCCCAACGGAGCGGGAAGGCGTGTGGGGCCGGGGGCGGAGGCGTTGGAGCGGGTGGCGGCGCGGTTTGACCACATTCTCTGCGAGGCGGATGGCTCCCGGCACCTGCCCTTGAAGTGGCATGCCGCCAACGAGCCGTGCCTGCCCGCCCAAACCCAGAGAATTTATTATGTGGTGGGCCTGTCCGGGCTGGGAAAACCGGCGGGAGAGGTGCTCCATCGCTGGGAGCAGTCTCCCTATGCCAAAGACCACAGGATGGAGAAGAGAGACGTTCTGGCCCTGATTCAGCGGGGGATGGAGCACATCAACGCCAAAGTGCCGGTGTATGTGGTGCTCAACCAGGCCGACAACCCGGCCCGCAGGGAGCAGGGGCGGTGGCTGGCAGAACACTTGAAGCACCTGGGCGGTTACACCCAGGTATGCGCCATACAAAAGGAGGGGGTTCCCATTGTTGATTTTGATACGCGGGGCGGGTGATTTGGCCACGGGGGTGGCGCTGCGGCTGCATCACTGCGGGTTTCGGCTGCTCATGACCGACCTGCCCCAGCCCACGGCAGTGCGCCGCACAGTGGCACTGAGCCAGGCCATTTATGACGGTACGACCCAGGTGGAGGACATGGTGGGGCGGCACTGCACCACCCCGGAGGAGGTGTCTGCGACCTGGGAGCGGCGGGAGATCCCTGTTTTGGTGGACCCCCAGGGTGCCGCCTGTGAGAAATATCACCCGGACGTGCTGGTGGATGCCATTTTGGCCAAGAAAAACCTGGGCACGTCCATGGATCAGGCCCCCCACGTCATCGCCCTGGGGCCGGGCTTTACCGCCGGGGGGGACTGCCACTGTGTGGTGGAGACCATGCGGGGACATACCCTGGGCCGGTGCATCCTCCAGGGCAGTGCCATTCCCAACACCGGGGTTCCGGGCAACATCGGCGGCTACACCGTGGAGCGGGTGCTGCGCGCCCCCTGTGCCGGGGTGTTTTCCCCGGTGCGGGCCATTGGCGACATGGTGCAGGCCGGGGACACTGTGGCCTATGTGGAGGGCCAGCCGGTGGTGAGCACCATTTCCGGCTGCCTGCGTGGCCTTCTGCCCCAGGGGTGTGTGGTCACCACCCACATGAAGGCGGGGGATGTGGACCCCCGGTGCAAGCAAGAACACTGCTACACCGTCTCCGACAAGGCTTTGGCCATTGGCGGAGGGGTGCTGGAGAGTATCATGAGATGGAGGAGCGGCCCCCATGCGTGAGTTATATACCAGTTTGCAGCAGCTGTTGCGCCAGGGCGAACCGGCGGTGTTGGTGTCCGCCTGTTCCCGGCCCCATCTGGGGTGGGAGATGGTATATCACGGCGGAGATATTCTGTGCCCCCCGGAGCAACGCAGCCTTTGGCAGCGGGTGTTTCCCCAGCTGTCCGGGGACGGCTTGCACGCCACCGGGGGAGGGGAATTTTTTGTGCAGGCCATCGCCCCCACGCCTCGGCTCGTGATCTGCGGCAGCGGCTACATTGCCGCCGCCCTGAGCCAGCTGGCGGTGCATCTGGAGTTCTCCACCCTGGTGTTGGACGACCGGGCCCAGCTGTTTGACCAGATTTCCCCCAAGGCCGTCACTCGATGCGGTGCTTTTCCCCGGGTGCTGGAGGAGGTGCCCGTGGGGGGCAGCGATTTTTATGTGATTGTCACCCGGGGCCATGCCATGGATGAGGTGTGTTTGCGTTCTATTTTGCGCCGCCCCCACGCCTATGTGGGGATGATTGGAAGCCGCTCCAAAGTGGCGGCGGTGAAGGCCCACCTGGCAGCAGACGGCTGGAGCGAGGAACGGTTGGAAGAGGTGTTTGCCCCCATTGGCCTGGACATTGGGGCCCAGACCCCGGAGGAGATTGCCCTGTCCATTGCCGCCCAGCTGGTGCAGCAGCGGGCCCAGTTGGGGCTGGCTGCGGGACTTCCAGCCCAGGTGGTGGAGGCCATAGGACAGCCGCCCTTTGCCATGGTGACGCTGCTGACCAAGAAGGGCTCTGCGCCCCGCCGCCCCGGCACCCGCATGGTGGTGCGGCCTGATGGTACCACCTGCGGCACCATCGGTGGGGGCAAGATGGAACTGGAGGTGACCCGGCAGGCGGTACAATGCCTGCATGATGGGGTGTGTGTGCGCGACACAGCGACACTGACCCCGGAGGGCGGCATGCTGTGCGGGGGTACATCGGAATATTTGGTAGTTCCGGTGTTGGATTAGCCGGGAGAAAAAACATACCTGGAGTCAGCCATGCTCCAGGTGTGTTTTTTGTGTGTTTGTGGCTGATGCGGTAAAAATAACACTTAAAAAATGATAAAAAGGGAAAAGCGTGGATGGGGTATTGAAAAATTCGTATAAATCGGTATAATGTATCTGAATGTACAAAAAGTGCCGCTGGGAATAGACAGGGCGGAAAGACAGGGAGTGGTATCAATGGCAGACAATATGGCTCCCCAGGTTAACGCTCTGCTCCAGCGCCGCCAAAAGCATACCGGCAGAACCCTCTGTCGGTATGTTTTTGTATATCAAACAGAGAGGTGTCGAAGATGAATGCCGGAGGACGGCGGAGACGGGTGGTCAACTCCACCCGGGTGATTGCATGTTCGTTTGCTGGAGTGATTTTGATGGGGACTTTGTTGCTGATGCTCCCCATTTCCTCGGTGTCCGGGGAGAGCTGCGGGCTGATGACGGCCCTGTTCACTGCCACGTCGGCCACCTGCGTGACGGGGTTGATTTTGGTGGATACCCTCACCCAGTTTACCCTGTTTGGTCAGGTGGTGATTTTGGTTCTCATTCAGCTGGGCGGCCTGGGCTTTATGAGCGTGATCTTTTTGCTGGCCAGCCTGGTGCGCAAGCGCATGTCCCTGAGCCAGCGGCTGATGATGGTCTCCGCCTTTAACCTCAACGACATGCACGATGTGGCCCGATTGGTGGGCAACGCCTTTCGTCTGACCTTTGTGATGGAGGGCATGGGTGCCATCATCCTCACCGGGTGCTTTTTGCCCCGGTACGGGCTGGGAGCCATTTGGAAGGGAATTTTTATCTCCGTTTCCGCCTTTTGTAACGCCGGATTTGACCTATTGGGGCCGGACCAGGCGGGCAGTCTCTCCACCTATGCCGACAACCCAGTGGTGTTGCTGACGGTGGCGGCCCTTATCATTTGCGGCGGTTTGGGCTTCTTTGTGTGGGAGGAAATCCTCCACAAAAAAACCTTTCGCCGGCTGTCCCTGTACAGCAAGATGGTGCTGGTGATTACCGCGGTTCTCATTGTGGGGGGAACGCTGTTTTTCCTGGCGGTGGAGTACAACAACCCTCAGACCTTGGGGGGGATGCCCTGGTGGCAGAAGGGGGTCAACGCCCTGTTCCAGTCCGTCACCCTGCGCACCGCCGGCTTTCTCACCGTCAACCAGGGGAACCTACAGCAGGTTTCGCAGATGGTGTGTATGTTGTTGATGCTGGTGGGTGGTTCCGCCGGGTCCACCGCCGGTGGCATCAAGACCGTGACCTTGGGTGTGCTGGTGCTGGCTATGCGGGCGGGCCTGCGTGGCCGCAGCGACGTGACCATCCGGGGGCGCACCATTCCCACCACCAAGGTGCTCTCGGCGGTGACGCTGGTTCTGGTGGTGTCCATGATGTTCCTGTTTTCGTCCATTGCCATTTCTCTGGTGGACGGGGTGTCCTACTTGGCGGCGGCTTATGAGACCGCCTCGGCGTTGGGAACGGTGGGACTGACCACAGGCATTACCCCCACGCTGTCCACCTTCTCCCATGTGCTGTTGGTGGTGATGATGTATTTGGGTCGAGTGGGAGTGCTCTCCTTCTCGGTGGCCTTCCTGTCCCAAGGGGGACGTAAGAGCCGGATCAGCTATCCGGAAAGCGATGTCATGATCGGTTAATGGAGGAATTGTTGTGAAAAGTTTTGCAGTATTTGGACTGGGCCGCTTTGGAACGGCAGTAGCCAGAGAACTCTTTGAGATAGGGCATGACGTGCTGGCTGTGGATGTGGACCGGGAGCGGGTGCAGAGCATCGCCGACCTGGTCACCCATGCGGTGGTGGGCGATGCCCGGGACCCGGCGGTGCTCAGTGCCCTGGGGATTGCAGAGTGCGACTGCGCCGTGGTGGCTGTGGGCAACGATGTGGGCAGCAGCGCCCTCATCACCTTGCGTCTGAAAGAGGCAGGGGTGCCCAAGGTGGTATGTAAGGCCATGAGCCATGTGCACCAGCGCCTGCTGGAGAAGGTGGGAGCCGACCATGTGGTGTTCCCGGAGCACGAAATGGGCATCAAGCTGGCCCAGGGATTGGCCCGTTTTAACATTCTCAACTACATTGAACTGTCCGACGACTACGGCATTGTGGAAGTGGATTTGCCGGAGAACTGGAAAGGCAAGACCATCCGGGATTTGGACATCCGTGCCAAGTATGCCCTGAACGTCATCGCCGTGCGCCGGGGGCAGGAGGTCAATGTCTCGCCGGGAGCGGATGACGTTCTCATCGACCAGGATAAGCTCATGGTGCTGGGCCGGGATGAGGACATTGCAAGGATATGCGACAAATGAGACATGAGGTGATTTCCAGCCGCTCCAATCCCCTGGTCACTCGCCTGCGCAAGCTGGGCAGCAAGCGTTCCGCCCGTCGGGAGGAAGGAGTGTTTGTGGGGGAGGGGCCGAAACTGCTCCAGGAGGTGCTGCGGGCGCAGATGCCGTTGGAGACGGTGATCTACGCCACGGGAACCCAACTGCCTGCCTTGCCGGATTCGGTGCGGGTGGTAGAGGTGCCCGCCTCCTTGCTGGAGGCGGTGGCCCAGACACAGAGCCCCCAAGGGGTGGTGTTTGTGGGGCAAACCCCATCCCTGGGGCTGCCCCAGTGCCTGACCGGGAGCCGCTACCTTCTTCTGGACGGCGTGCAGGACCCGGGTAACGTGGGCACCATCTGGCGCACGGCGGATGCCTTTGGGGCCGATGGCCTGATGTTGTGTTCGGGGTGTGCAGACCCCTGGAGCCCCAAAACGGTGCGCGCCACCATGGGCGCGGCGTTTCGCCTGCCAGTGTGGGAGACCACCTTGGAGCAGGCGGCGGAGTGCCTCAAAGAGGCCGCTATTCCCCTGTACGCCACCGCCCTGCGGGAGGACACCCGGGATGTGCGGGAGGTTTCCCTCCAGCGCAGCGGGGTCATCATCGGCAGCGAGGGGCGCGGGGTATCCCAGTTGGCTCTGGAATTGTGTGAGAAAACCGTGAAAATCCCCATGGTGGAGCGGTGCGAGTCCCTCAATGCCGCTGTGGCCGCTTCGGTGGTGCTGTGGGAGATGGCACGTCCCAATTTATAAAGGAATGAGAGGGGGGACGACGATGTCCAACTTGAAATATTGGGTGTGGTTGTCCACTCGAAAAGGACTGGCCGGGGTGTCCATGCAGCGGGTGCTGGAGCACTTTGGCACACCCCAGGGCGCATACTACGCCCGAGGCCAGGACGTGGAGGAGCTAACGTGGCTGCACGGGTATGTCCGAGCTTCTCTGCGGGATAAATCCATGGCAGAGGTGGATCGGATTTTAGACCAGTGCGACCAGTTGGGCATCCGGGTGATGACCCGACAGGATGCGGCGTACCCCCAGCGGCTGGCGGCCATTGCCCAGCCGCCTCTGGTGCTCTACGCCAAGGGTCGGCCCCTGGTGCTGGATGACGAGGTGGCCATTGCCATAGTGGGCACCCGTAGCTGTACCCCCTACGGGGAGCGGGTGGCCCGGAAATTGGCCCTAGAGCTGACCCACGGGGGCGCGCTGGTGGTGTCTGGCATGGCTCAGGGGATTGACGCTGCTGCGGTGCGAGGGGCACTCATGGCCGGCGGCAGCGTGGTGAGCGTGGTAGCTGGTGGTTTGGATGTGGTATATCCCCGTTTTCACCGCCGCCTGTACGAAGATGTGGCGGCTTCGGGGCTGCTGTTGTCAGAGTATCCCCCGGGCACCCAGCACAAGGCGGGCCACTTCCCGGTGCGCAACCGGATTCTCAGTGGGTTATCCCTGGGCGTTGTGGTGGTGGAAAGCCCTCGCCGGGGCGGTGCACTGCTCACCGCCAACCATGCTCTGGATCAGAACCGAGACGTGTATGCGGTGCCCGGTGCGGTGGATGCCCCAGCCAGTGAGGGCACCAACCGGCTCATTCAGGAGGGAGCGGCCAAACTGGTCACCTGTGGGGAGGATGTTTTGTGTGAATGGCGGGATCGGTTTCCGGTGAAATTAGGGGTACAGGCCCCCATGGACCCCCAGGTGGTGGAACAGAGATTGCATCACCTGGAACAGGCACCACAGCCGGAACAACAGCCCCCCAACCCCCAAAACCGGGAAAAAGAGGTTGACAATCCCGAAAGCTTGGAATATATTGACTGGAAGGAGCGCAGACAGAGCCTGACCGACGACGAGCAGGAGGTGCTCCTGGCCCTGCAAGAGGGCGCGAAAGGAACGGATGACCTGGTGGAGCATACCCAACGGCCCGCTCGGCGGGTGCTGGCGGCGTTGACCATGCTGCAATTACAGGGGTATGTGACTCAGGGGAAGGATAAGAAATTCCGAACCGCGGTGAGATTAAAAATGGAGTAGTTATCTATGGGAAAAACGAATTTGGTGATTGTAGAGTCGCCAGCCAAAGCAAAAACCATTGGAAAATATTTAGGACCCGGCTACCAGGTGAAGGCCTCCATGGGCCATGTGCGGGACCTGCCCAAAAGCAAGCTGGGGGTGGACGTGACCACCTTCGAGCCGGACTATCAGGACATCAAGGACAAAGAGGAGACCATTGCCGACCTGCGCAAAGCCGCCAAGGCCAGTGAGCGGGTCTATCTGGCCACCGACCCTGACCGGGAAGGAGAGGCCATCTCCTGGCACCTGCAATCGGTGCTGGGGGTTCCAAAGGAGAAGACCTGCCGGGTGACCTTCAACGAGATCACCCGCAAGGTGGTGACCGAGTCCATCGCCTCCCCCCGGGAGATTGACCAGAACCTGGTGGACGCCCAGCAGGCCCGACGCATTCTCGACCGTATTGTGGGCTATCAGCTCTCCCCCTTGCTGTGGAAGAAGATCCGCCGTGGACTGTCCGCGGGCCGTGTGCAGTCGGTGGCAACCCGCCTGGTGGTGGAGCGAGAGGAGGAGATTCGGGCCTTCGTTCCCAAGGAGTATTGGTCCATTACCGCTGACCTGGGCCGCATTGCCCCCAACATTGGAGCCTTCCGGGCGGAGTTCTACGGACAGGACAAGAAGATGGAACTGGGCAGCGAGCAGGAAGTGCAGCAGGTGATGGATGCCGTAAAGGCAGGGACCTTTACGGTACGGGCCGTAAAACGCCAGGACAAAAAGCGCAATCCCGCCCCGCCCTTTATCACCTCCACCTTGCAGCAGGAGGCCTCCCGCAAGCTGAATATGACCCCACGGCGCACCATGTCGGTGGCCCAGCAGCTGTACGAAGGCGTGGACATCGCCGGGGAGGGCACTGTGGGTCTTATTACCTACATGAGAACCGACTCTCTGCGCCTGTCTGAGGAAGCTTTGGCCTCCGCCAAGACCTTCATTGAGGCCCGTTACGGCAAGGAGTACTATCCCGAAAAGACCCGCCACTTCAAGGCCAAGGACAGCGCTCAGGACGCCCACGAGGCCATCCGGCCCTCAGATGTGAACCTCACCCCTGAGCAACTGAAAAAGGACCTGACCAGTGAGCAGTACCGGCTCTACAAACTGATTTGGAGCCGTTTTCTGGCCTGCCAAATGGCCCAGGCCATTTATGACAGCGTATCCATTGAGGTGGAGAGTGCCGGATACCAGTTCCGGGCCAGCCACTCCTCCATCAAGTTCTCTGGCTTCACCGCGGTGTATGAGGAGAGTCGGGACGACGAGGACGAGGCGCCCCAGTCTCCGCTGCCCGATTTGAAGGAGGGGGAGGCGCTGCGTCTGGATCAGCTCAGCCCGGCCCAGCATTTCACCCAGCCCCCCGCCCGGTTCACCGAGGCCACCCTCATCCGAGCTTTGGAGGAGAAGGGCATTGGCCGTCCCTCCACCTACGCCCCCACCATCTCCACCATCACCGATCGGGAGTATGTGGTCAAGGAGGGCAAGCATCTGCGGCCAACCCCCCTGGGCGAAGTGGTGACAGGTCTGATGAAGGACAAGTTTCCCGATATTGTGGACCCTGCCTTCACCGCCCAGATGGAGCAGCGGCTGGACAAGGTGGAGACCGGCGAGGTGAATTGGAAACAGGTGCTCTCCGATTTCTACGGCGACTTTGACCGGGAGATGAAGAAGGCGGAGTCGGAGCTGGACGGAGAGCGGATCAAGGTGCCTGACGAGGTCTCGGAGGAGATCTGCCCCGAGTGTGGACGGAATTTGGTGGTGAAATCCGGCCGTTTTGGCCGTTTCCTGGCCTGCCCCGGCTGGCCGGAGTGCAACTTTACCATGCCTCTGGTGGTGGAGATGCCGGGCAAGTGTCCCCTGTGCGGGGGGCGTCTGGTCAAGCGCACCGGCACCAGTAAAAAGACCCACAAGCAGTATACCTACTACTGCTGTGAGCACATCAACAGCAAGGACGAGAGCCGCCGGTGCGAGTTCCGCACCTGGGATGTGCCGGTGAAGGACTGCTGCCCTGAGTGCGGACACACCATGTTCAAAAAGGCTGGGCGCGGCTACAAGCGGCCCTTCTGCATCAACGAGCAGTGTCCCAACTTCCTGCCCGAGGAGAAGCGGGGCGGCTTCCGCAAGAAGACGGAAGAGGGGGAGACCGGGGACACCCCCGCCCAGGAGGCCCAGGAGGAGACCGGCAAGAAAAAGACGGCCACCAAGAAAACAGCTGCCAAAAAGTCTACCGCCACCAAGAAAACAGCGGAGAAGTCGGAGACGAAGAAGACTGCGGCCAAAAAGACGACCACTAAGAAAACCAGTGCCAAGACCGCCAAGGGGGCGGACGAGGCCGAGGGAGAAGCATGAATACGAAGAATGTAACCATCATTGGCGCAGGGCTGGCAGGCTGTGAAGCGGCCTGGCAGCTGGCCCAGCGGGGGATTGGGGTGACCCTGCACGAGATGAAGCCCCACAAGATGACCCCCGCCCACCACAGCGCGGGCTTTGCAGAGCTGGTGTGCTCCAACTCTCTGCGCTCCGACCAGCTGGAGAACGCGGTGGGATTGCTCAAGGAGGAACTGCGCCGCTGTGGCTCGCTCATTCTGCGCTGTGCCGACCAGACCCGTGTGGAGGCCGGTGGTGCGTTGGCGGTGGACCGGGAGGCCTTTTCCCAGGCGGTGACCCAGGCGGTGCGGGAGCACCCCCTCATCACTGTGGTGGAGGGGGAGGTCACGGAAATTCCCCAGGGAGAGGTCATCATTGCCAGCGGCCCTCTCACATCGGAGGGACTGTCGGAGGAGATTGCCAAGCTGTTCCCGAACACCGGATATCTGAACTTTTACGATGCCGCCGCCCCCATTGTCACCTTTGAGAGCGTCGACATGGACCACGCCTGGTTTGCCTCCCGGTATGACCGGGGCACGGCGGACTACATCAACTGTGCCATGAGCCAGGAGGAGTATCTGGCCTTCTGGCGGGAACTGTGTCAGGCTGAGGAGGCCCCTGTCCACGGCTTTGAGGACGGCCGGGTGTTTGAAGGGTGTATGCCGGTGGAGGTCATGGCCCGCCGGGGAGAGCAGACACTGTGCTTTGGCCCCCTCAAGCCCAAGGGCCTGCCCGACCCCAAGACGGGGAAAGAGCCCTACGCTGTGGTGCAGCTGCGCCGGGACAACGCCCAGGGGACGCTTTACAACATCGTGGGCTTCCAGACCCATCTCAAATGGGGGGAGCAGAAGCGGGTGTTTTCCATGATTCCCGCTCTGGCCCACGCGGAATATGTGCGCTATGGGGTGATGCACCGCAACACCTATCTGGACTCGCCCCGTCTGCTGGACGCCTATTATCGGGTGCGGGGCCAGGAGCGCATCTGCTTTGCCGGACAGATCTCCGGCGTGGAGGGGTAGGTGGAATCCACCGCCTCCGGCTTTGTGGCCGGGGTGGAGCTGGCCAACCGCTTGCTGGGTAAGCCGCCGGTGGACTTCCCCCGGGAGACCGCCCTGGGCGCGCTGGCCCAGTATGTGAGCAATGAGAGCGTGGTGGACTTCCAGCCCATGAACATCAATTTTGGGATTATGCCCTCCTTGGGTTACAAGGTAAAGGGAAAACGAAACAAAAACGCGGAGCTGTCCCGCCGCTCCCTGGAGCTGGTGGACACACTGCGCGAGAAGCTGTAAGAGGAGGTTGCGGAGATGAAGATCATTGTAGACGCCATGGGCGGGGACAACGCCCCGGCCGCACCGGTGCGAGGGGCACTGGATGCCATGGCGGAATACGGTGTGGAAGTGGTGCTGGTGGGCCGCGGGGAGGAGATTCTGGAGGCCCTGAGCAAAGAGGGCAAGAGCGAGCTGCCGCCGGGGCTGGAAATCTCCCACGCCGACCAGGTGGTGGAGATGTGTGACAACCCCGCCACCGCCTTCAAGGAGAAGAAGGACTCCTCTCTAACCGTGGGCCTGAACCTGCTCAAAAGCGGGGCGGGAGACGCCTTTGTCTCCGCCGGTTCCACCGGGGCGCTGCTCTCCGCCGCCACCCTGATGACCAAGCGCATCAAGGGTATTCGCCGTGCCGCTCTGGCTCCTGTGGTGCCCACAGGCACCGGTGGGGCCGTGCTCATCGACTGCGGAGCCACCGCAGAGTGTACCCCGGAGTTCCTGCTCCAGTTTGCCTTTATGGGCAGCTATTATGCCGAGCGGGTGCTGGGCCGCCCTGAGCCCAAGGTGGGCCTTTTGAACATCGGGGCGGAGCCTTCCAAGGGCACTGACTTGCAGCGGGAGGCCTATGTGCTGCTGCAAAAGGCCTCCGATGAGGGGCGTATCAACTTTGTGGGCAATGTGGAGGCCCGGGAGGCGGTGTCCGGCAGCGTGGACGTGATTGTCAGCGACGGCTATTCCGGCAACATTTTCCTCAAGACCATGGAGGGTGTGGGTATCTTTATGGGCCGGGAGATCAAAAAGATGTTCCTCTCCAGCCTCAAGACCAAGGTTGCCGCCCTGCTGGTGAAGGACGGGCTGCGCCAGTTTAAGAAGCTCATGGATTCCGGAGAGGTGGGAGGCACCCCGCTGATGGGAATTTCCAAGCCGGTCATCAAGGCCCACGGCTCTTCCGATGGCTTTGCCATGAAAAATGCCATCCGTCAGGCCATGGAGTACAGCAAGTCCGGGATCATCGAAGACATCACGGAAAATGTGGAGTACATGCGCCTGCCGGTGAAGGGGCTGGCAAAAAAACAGGAAGATGCAGGCCAGCCTGAGTAAAAACTGTCAAAAAGACTCTTGACAGGGAAGCCGACAGCACATATTATGTTTCTTGCATAAGCAACACAAAAGGAGCTTGAGAATATGTTTGAAAAACTGTGTGCCTTGATTGCCGAGCAATTTGGTGTGGATGCCGACGCCATCACCAAGGATACCGCTTTTGTGGACGAACTGGGTGCAGACTCCGTGGATCTGGTGGACCTGTCCATGGCCCTGGAAGAGGAGTTTGGCATGGAGGAGATGGACGAGGAAGAGATGAGTTCCATCGTCACCGTGGGAGACCTGTACAAGTACATGCAGGATCACCTGGACCTGTAAGCGAGTTTTTGCAAGGGAAAAGCCCTGCCGCAGGCGGGGCTTTTTCTATGGAGGGTAGTATGAAGAAACTGGAAGAGAAATTAGGGTATCATTTCAAGAATTTGTCTCTGTTGGAGCACGCCATGACCCACAGCTCCTATGCCAATGAGCACCGCTCGGAGGGCGTGACCAGCAACGAGCGTCTGGAGTTCCTGGGGGACTCGGTTCTGGGCCTGGTGGTGGCACAGCATCTGTTTTCCTCGCATCCCAACATGCCGGAGGGGGAGTTGACCCGTACCCGTGCAGCTTTGGTGTGTGAGGAAAGCCTGTATGAAGTGGCCAAGGCTCTGGATCTGGGAGTCCATCTGAAGCTGGGCAAGGGAGAGGCCGCCGGAGGCGGTCGCACTCGCCCCTCCATTCTGGCCGATGCCACCGAAGCCACCCTGGCGGCGGTGTATCTGGACGGGGGCATGGAGGCGGCAACCAGCATCATCCGCACCTTTATTCTGGATAAGGAGCGGGAAAAGGCGGTGGACCGGGACTACAAGACGGCCTTGCAGGAGTTGGTGCAGCGCAAGCCCGGGGTGTCGGTGAGCTATCACCTGTTGCGGGAGATCGGGCCCGACCACGCCCGGATTTTTGTCATGGAGGCCACAGTGGACGGCGTGCCTGCCGGTCAGGGCAAGGGCCACACCAAGAAAGAGGCGGAGCAGATGGCGGCCCGGACAGCTCTGGAGAAGTTGGCCGGGCAAAATTCCTGATTGCATCCAGGGCACTTCTGGGCCAATCCCAGGGGTGCCCTTGTATTTTTTTGAAAACTTCGATATAATATCGGTGAATTTAGCGTGCAGGGGGGAGAAGTGTGGAAGTCCCGGTATACCATCTGGATAAGGTGGTAAAAGTAAGAAAAGAGGACATGGAGGACTTCGACGGCCCTCTGGACCTCATTCTCCACCTGCTGAGCAAGAATAAAATTGAAATTCGCGACATTCCCATTTCTCTGCTGTTGGACCAGTATCTGGAGTGGATGGAGCAGCGGGAGCGGTTGAATCTGGAGGTGGCCAGCGAATTTGTCATCATGGCCGCCCACCTGGTTTACATCAAAACCCGCATGCTGCTGTCCATCGATGACCAGGAGGCGCTGAGTGAGATGGAGCAGCTCATGGCGGCTCTGGAGGCACACCAGCACCGGGAGAGCTATGAGCAGGTGAAAGGGATTACCCAAGTGTTGGCGGAGCGGTATGTGCACGGGCAGGATTATCTCACCGGTCACCCCCAGCCCCTGCCCCAGGAGAAGACCTACCGGTATCAGCACCAGCCCCAGGATCTGGCGGCAGCCATGCTGCGCCTGTTTCAGCGGGGAGAGGGGGCGACGCTGTCTCCCACCCAGGCCTTTCACGGCATTGTGGGCCGGGAGCCATACCCGGTGGAGACCAAGGCCCGATGGATTTTGGATCAGCTGATGGCGGGAGGTGTGACCCACTTCCGCGCCCTGTTTCGGGGCAATCAAAGCCGCTCAGAAATTGTGGCCACCTTTTTGGCGGTGCTGGAGCTGTGCAAATCCAACCAGATTTATCTGGCGGGAACCAGCGAGGACAGTACCCTGATCTGTACCAACCCCAAGGAGGAGCTTTCCCAAGAAACCGACGATGGAGGCAGCCAGACATGGAATTGAAGGAGTTGGAACACGCCATCGAGGGCATCCTATTTGCAGCTGGGGAGCCGGTAGCCATGGCACGCATGGCAGCAACCCTGAATCAGAATGTAAAGACGGTGGAGCAGGCGTGCTGCAATTTGGCGGACGAGTACCGGTTCCAGCGCCGGGGCATCTGTCTGGTGCGGACGGAGAACAGCTGGCAGATGTGTACCGCCCCGGAATATGCCCCTGCCATTCGGCGGACCCTGGAGCACCGCAAGCCCCCCAAGCTGTCCCAGACAGCTCTGGAGGTGCTGGCCATTGTGGCCTACTTCCAGCCGGTGACCAGGACCTATATCGAGCAGATCCGGGGAGTGGACAGTGCCTATACCGTGGGGCTGCTGTTGGAGCGGCAGCTCATCGAAGAGGCGGGGCGGCTGGCCGTTCCCGGCAGGCCTGTGCAGTTTCGCACCACCCACAACTTCCTGCGCACCTTTGGACTGTCCAGCCTGGAGGAGTTGCCGGAGCTGCCCTCCCCCACCCAGGAGGGCATCCAGATGACGCTGGACCTGGAATCCGCCATTACCAAGATGAAAGAGGAAGAGGAAGTGGAAAAGGCGGGTGAGGTATGAACGGATGGATGGTACTGGGGTGTGTGGTGCTGGTTCTGGTGCTGCTCTTGCTGGTGCCCCTGTGTGCCAAGGCGCAATATGCCAAGGAGGGTTTCAGACTGAACCTTGCCTTTGGGCCGGTGACCATTCCAGTGTACCCACGGCCCAAGAAAAAACCCAAGAAATCCAAACAAAAGCTCACACAGCCCTCGACCCACAAGGAAAAGAAGAGCCCCCAAAAGCCGGAGCTCTCCCTGGGTTCCTTTCACACCTTCCGCCGGTATCTGCCCCTGATCTGCGAAGCGGCGGGGGAGCTGCGGAGAAAGATGGTGGTGCGGCATCTGAACATCCATCTGGTATGGGCCGGGGAGAACCCGGCTTCCGCCGCCATTGGATACGGCATGATTCATGGGGTTATCGGGGGAATCTGGAACCTAGTGGACGGCAGCTTCCGGGTGAAAGATCACAAGTTTGTGGTGGACCTGGACTATGACAAGAAAGAGCCTCAGGTGCAGCTCCAAGCCGTGCTCTCCCTCACTCTGGGGCAGATCGTTGGATTTGGCATACGATACGGCATGAAATTCATCGCCATGCAGCGGGAAGACCGCAAGAAAACGGAGAACTCTAAGGAGGTAAATCACCATGAGCGAACAGAATCATCCCATCAATGAAGTTTTGAACACCACCATGAGCCGCATCCGCGAGATGGTGGACACCAACACCGTGGTGGGCCAGCCCATTGTCACCGCCGACGGGGTGACCCTCATTCCGGTGTCCAAGCTGTCCTTCGGCTTTGCCACCGGCGGCTCCGACTTCGGCAAGACCCCCAACGTGGAGAAGAACTTCGGCGGCGGGGCAGGAGCCGGGGTCAACGTCACCCCTGTGGCCTTTCTCATTGTCAAGGACGGCAGCGTGCGCCTGCTGCCTGTGGCGCCTCCTGCGGGAGATTCCGTGGGCCGGGTGGTGGACCTGGTGCCGGAGATGTTTGAAAAGGTCACCGGCTATATTGACAAAAAGACCAGTACGGATAAGAGCGAAGCATAAGGGTGATACTACTCCCATCTGATACCATTGGATGGGAGTGACCTTTTTTGAGGAGAATACTGGCCCTGTGCCTTTTTTTGACCATGCTGGTTGCCCTGTGTCCTCCGGCCAGGGCGGTTTCCACGTCCGCTTCCAGTGCGGTGTTGATGGATGCCGGTTCCCAGCGAGTGCTGTTGGATCAGGACATGCACACCCCACGGCCCATTGCCAGCATCACCAAACTGATGACCGCGTTGGTGGCGGTGGAGGATTCCCCCGACCTGTCCCAGGAGGTGGAGGTGTCCGCCCAATGGCTGGAAGGGGTGGAGGGCTCCTCCATCTACCTCAAGGCGGGGGAGAAGGTCTCCCTGGAGACCCTGCTCTACGGCCTGCTGCTCCAGTCGGGCAATGATGCTGCCCAGGTGATTGCCTGCTGGGTGGCGGGGGATCTGGATGGATTTGCCCAGATGATGAACGAAAAGGCCCAGGAATTGGGCATGACCAACACCCACTTTACCAATCCCAGCGGCTTGACGGAGGAGGGACACTACTCCTCGGCCTATGATATGGCGCTGCTGGCCTGCGCCTGTCTGGACAATCCGGTGGTGGCGGGCATTTGCGCCACCCAGACCATTGCTCTGGAGGGGCACACCTTCGTCAACCACAACAAGCTGTTGTGGCTGGAGGAGGACTGTGTGGGGATGAAAACAGGGTATACCGAGGCCGCTGGGCGCACGCTGGTGTCGGCGGCTACCCGGGGCGCGCAGACTCTGGTGTGTGTCACCCTCAATGACCCCGATGATTGGGACGACCACCAGGCCATGCTGGACTATGGCTTTGAGACGTACCCTGCCACCCAGCTGTGTCAACAGGGGAGTGAAGTGGGCCGGACTGCGGTGGGTGGAAGCTTGTGCCCCAATGTCTCCCTGGTGGCCCAGGGAGACGCCTGGTACCCGGTGGCGGAGGGGGAGCAGTTGGAGATGCAGCTGGATGTGTTCTCCCCCCTGGTGGCCCCCATTCCCCAGGGCACCCAGCTGGGCACTGCCCGGTGGCTGCTGGATGGGGAACTGGTGGCTGAAATGCCTGTGCTGGCCGGGGAGAACGTGGCGGACAACCAGTGGCAGCCCTCCTGGCTGCAACGATGGTGGATGGGCCTGTGGGGCAAAAAGTGGGAGTCCACAGTGCCGGGCATGGGCCTGATTTAGGAGAGGAGAAGGAGAGCTTGGAGGAACGGTTGCAAAAAATACTCTCTGGGGCTGGCGTGTGCTCCCGGCGCAAGGCGGAGGAATACCTGAACCAAGGCCGGGTGCAGGTCAATGGCCGGGTGGCGGTGTTGGGGGAGAAGGCAGACCCCCAGCGGGATCGGATCGAGGTGGACGGGATGGCGCTCAGCCAACCCCGCCGCCATACATACCTTATGCTCCACAAGCCCCGAGGCTATGTCACCACTCTGTCCGATGAAAAAGGGCGCAAGACGGTGGCCCAGCTGGTGGCAGACTGCGGCGTGCGGGTATGGCCGGTGGGGCGGCTGGATATGGACTCAGAGGGGCTGCTGCTGCTCACCGACGACGGGGAACTCACTCATGGGCTCACCCACCCCTCCCATGAGATTCCAAAGGAATACCACGTTCAGGTCACCGGGGATGTGGCGGCGGCTCTGCCCGCTCTGTCCCGGCCCATGGTGGTGGACGGGGAGGATATGGTGGCAGACGTGGTGGAGCCTCTTGGGGGGCAAAACTTGAAAATTACCATCCACCAGGGGAAAAACCGCCAAGTGCGTCGCATGTGTGCCGCTGTGGGATTGACCGTGACACGACTGGTGCGGGTGCGGGAGGGGGAGCTGCGCCTGGGCAGTCTGAAACGGGGCGCATGGCGGCCCCTGACGGAGAGAGAGGTGCAGGAATTGCTGCATGAAATTTGCAAGTGACGGGAAGAGACTTGCAAAACCTCTTGCATTTTGTCGATGGAACGAGTATGATAATGTCTACGAAATCAACCGCCCTATGGTTGATTTGTGGGGAGAAGTCGGCGGCCCTTGTGGTGCGCCGATTTTCTTGGGCAAAGACCTGTGAGGAGGATGAGGCTGTGAGTCGTGATATTTTAACGTTAATTCAGAGCAATATGAGCTCTTTTTCCAAGGGACAGAAACTGATTGGACGGTATATCTTGGAAAACTACGACAAGGCGGCCTTTATGACAGCGGCCAAACTGGGCCAGACGGTGTGCATCAGCGAGTCTACCGTGGTGCGCTTTGCCGCTGAATTGGGCTTTGACGGATACCCCTCCATGCAGCGGGCTTTGCAGGAAATGATTCGCAGCAAGCTTACCACGGTGCAGCGCATTGAGGTGTCCAACGACCGGCTGGGAGACCATGATTTGCTGGAGAAGGTGGTGCAGTCGGACATGGAGAAAATCCGCACCACCTTGGAGGAGATGAGCCGAGAGGAATTTTCCGCGGTGGTGGATACCATTGTCAAGGCTCGCCACATATACATCTTGGGGGTGCGCTCCTCGGCGGCCCTGTCTGACTTTTTGACCTTCTATTTCAACCTGATGTTTGACAACATCCGCCAGGTCAAAACCACCCTGGCCAGCGAGATGTTTGAACAGATGCTGCGGGTGGGCCATGGGGACGTGGTCATTGGCATCAGCTTTCCGCGCTACTCCACCCGCACAGTGCGGGCCATGGAGTTTGCCCGGGACCAGGGCGCCACGGTGGTGGCTCTCACCGACAGCTCCATGTCCCCCCTCTATGATACGGCCAATCTGCGGTTGCTGGCCAAGAGCGATATGGCCTCCTTTGTGGACTCGCTGGTGGCGCCGTTATCCATCATCAACGCCCTGATTGTGGCGGTGGGGCGCAAGAAGTGTGCAGAGGTTACCGCCACCTTTGAGCACCTGGAGCGCATCTGGGATGAATACCAGGTGTACGAGAAGGTGGAGTACGACGGGAAGGGATGAGACGTGTGGAAAACACCCCAGTAAGACCGAATGTCACCGAAAAGGAGCCCCCCATTCTGGTGGTGGGTGCGGGAGCGGCAGGCATGATGGCGGCCATTTCCGCGGCCCGACAGGGGGCGCAGGTGGTGCTGCTGGAGCCCAATGAGAAGGTGGGGCGTAAGCTGTATATCACAGGGAAGGGGCGGTGCAACGTCACCAACCACTGCTCTCTGGAGGAGCTGATGGCGGCCATTCCCCGCAACGGAAAGTTTTTGTACAGCGCTCTGTCTCGGTTTGACGCCCAGGCCACCATGGACTTTTTTGAGGACCTGGGGGTGAAGCTGAAAGTGGAGCGGGGGAACCGAGTGTTTCCCGCCTCGGATAAGGCCGCCGACATCATTGACGCCCTGTTTTTTGAGCTGCGCCGCCAGGGGGTGGAGTTGCAACAGGACCGGGTCACCGGGCTTCAGGTTCACCAGGGCCAGGTGGTGGGGGTTACCACCCGGCAGCAGCCCCAGGGCATCCCGGCCTCCTGGGTGATTGTGGCCACCGGCGGGGCCTCCTATCCCCGTACCGGCTCCACGGGGGACGGCTACCAGCTGGCCCGGCAGGCGGGACACCAGGTGGTGCCGCCCCGAGGATCTCTGGTGCCCTTGGAGTCTCCCAACCCCTGTTGTCAGCGGATGCAGGGCTTGGCCCTGCGCAACATTCTGCTGCGGGTGAAAAACAAAAAGGGCAAGGTGATTTACCAGGAGATGGGGGAGATGCTCTTCACCCATTTCGGCCTCTCCGGCCCTCTGGTGCTCTCCGCCTCCGCCCACATGAACTTTGAACGGGACCACTATACCGTACACATGGACCTGAAGCCCGCGTTGGATGAGGGCAAGCTGGATGCCCGGCTGGTGCGGGACTTCACGGACCGGGCCAACCAGAACATGGGCAACGCCCTGGGTGGGCTGCTGCCCCAGTCTATGATTCCAGTGGTGGCCCAGCGGGCGGGGATTCCCCTGGACACCAAGGCCCACGACTTGCGGCGGGAGCAGCGGCGCAGACTGCTGGAAGTGCTCAAGGACTTTACCGTGGACATCTCCGGCCCACGCCCTGTGGAGGAGGCCATTGTCACCGCCGGTGGAGTGAAGGTGGGGGAGATTGACCCCAAGACCATGGCGTCCAAGAAGGTGGAGGGTCTGTCCTTTGCCGGTGAAGTGTTGGACGTGGACGCCTACACCGGCGGGTTTAACCTGCAAATTGCCTGGGCCACCGGCTGGGCAGCCGGTCAGGCGGCGGCAGAACATCAAGAAAAAAGGATGGCGCGGCAGTATGAATCACTATCATAGCATTGCCATAGACGGCCCCTCTGGGGCAGGAAAGTCCACCCTGGCCCGGGCGTTGGCCCAGGAGATGGGGTATCTCTATGTGGATACCGGGGCCATTTATCGCACCGTGGGTCTGGCGGTCCACCGCCGCGGGGTGGACCCCAAAGACCCGAAGGCGGTGGAGCAGGTGCTGGGCCAGGTGGACATCACCATGGGTCACGGCCCCGACGGGGCACAGCGGATGTATCTGGACGGGGAGGATGTCTCCCAGGCCATTCGTCAGCACATCATCTCCAGCTATGCCTCCCAGGTGGCGGCTCTGCCCCCGGTGCGGGCCTTCCTGCTGCAAAAGCAGCGGCATCTGGCGGAGAACCACAACGTCATTATGGACGGCCGGGACATTGGCACGGTGGTGCTGCCCCAGGCAGATGTGAAGATTTTTCTCACTGCGGACCCCAAGGCCAGAGCCCAGCGCCGCTATCTGGAGCTGCTGGAGCGGGGACAGCAGGCGGATTTGGAGCAGGTGCTCACCGATGTGGTGGAGCGGGACCGGCAGGACATGGAGCGGGCCATCTCGCCTCTCAGGCAGGCGGAGGATGCCCAGGTGGTGGACACCACCGGGAAAGACCTGGAGGAGAGCCGCGCCCTGCTCCGCTGCGTGATTCAATCGGTCTTGAGCCAAAAGGAGGAATCGTAATGAACCGACTTTATGCTGTGCTCTACCCCTTGGTTTGGATTTTTATGCGGATTTTTCATCCATGGCAGGCCGTGGGGCGGGAGAACGTGCCAGAGGGCGCGGTGGTCCTGTGCGGTAACCACACCACCTTGGGCGACCCGGTGTATGTGGTGTGCGCCCTGGGGTGGCGGTGCCAAACCCGTATCATTGCCAAGGAAGAACTGATGAATATTCCGGTGCTGGGATTTCTTTTGAAAAAGGCGGGCATCATTGGCATCAAGCGGGGCAAGGCGGATGTGACCGCCATCAAGGAGGCCATGCGGGTTTTGCGCAGCGGGGAAAAGTTGCTGCTCTTTCCCGAGGGAACTCGGGTGAGGGAAGGGGAGAGTTCGTCGGCTCACACCGGGGCTGCCATGTTTTCCACCCGTACAGACACCATGCTGCTTCCCGTCTATATTTCCCCGAAAAAGAAGCTGTTTCGCAAGACTCGCGTGGTGTTCGGCCAGCCCTATAAGCCCACCTACGAGGGGAAAAAAGCGGGGCCGGAGGATTATCAGCGCATTGCCGATGATCTGATGAATCGAATTCGTCACTTGGGAGGTGTCCAATGAGAGAAGTGCTGTTGGCTAAGTCTGCCGGTTTTTGCTACGGTGTGCGCCGGGCGGTGGAACTGGCGGAGGATCTGGCCCAGAGCCAGCCCATCTATCTGCTGGGAGAGATTACCCACAACGACCATGTGATTTCCAAACTGGAGCAAATGGGGGCGGTGACGGTGCACAGCCTGGAGGAGATTCCCCGGGGGGCCACCGTACTCATCCGTGCCCATGGAGAGCCGGATGCCGTATACACCAGCCTGGAGGAGAAAGGGTGCCGGGTGGTGGATGCCACCTGCCCCAATGTCACCCGCATTCACGACATCGTGCGCAAGGCCTCCAGCCAGGGCCGTACCCCGGTGATTTTGGGAGATTCGGACCATCCGGAGATCATCGGCATTGCCGGATGTGCGGACAATGCGGTGGTGGCAGAGGACTGGAATGAACTGGAAAAAATATTCCAAAATCAACCAGATTTGTGTCAGCGACCGCTGACCTTTGTGTCTCAAACCACGGCGATTCGTGCAAATTGGGAAAATTCCGTTGAAAACGCAAAAAAAGTGTGTACAAATGCGGAATACTTTGATACAATATGTGGTGCTACGTCTAAGCGTCAAACTGAGGCGGCTCAATTGGCCGGCAGGTGTGACGGTATGATCGTCATCGGAGACCCCAAAAGCTCCAATACCCGGCG